>NVTG01000025.1 GCA_002401495.1 Candidatus Kaiserbacteria bacterium | reverse complement strand
GAAACTCTTAAAGATCGGGCCCTAGAAACCAAAGAACTCATCACTCTTGGTCGTTCACATGGAATGTTCGCCGAGCCTATGAGTTTTGGCCAAAAGCTCTTAAGTTTTTATAATGAATTTTCTCGTCGCTATATAGACCTCAAACGTTTTTACGACGAAGAGCTGACCGTTCAATTCTCAGGCGCCGTAGGAAATTATTGTATTCTCTGGAATCTTAAAGTATTGCCCACTACTCATTATTCTCCATTCAGATACGTCCAAAGAATATTCACTTTTGTTTTTAATGGAAATCCACTTCTTATCTTCATCTACAGAAAATACAATTCTCATTGGTACAACTTTTACCTGTATGTTCTTTAAATCAGAAAGGGTTCCTTTTTGAATCTTAACTGTTGCGTTGTATTCTCCTTCATAAAGAAACTTATGCTTAACCTCCCTGCCGTAGGCGCTCGCTCCGTCGCCAAAAGACCAATAGATTGATCCTCCATCAAACACACTGCCTGTAGCATCATAGCTCTCTACGCTAAACTGAGTATATGACCCTATGTTGGTAATAATGTCTTCTTCTGTTCTAAGATAAATATCTTGCGGAGGCTCTATTTGCACAGATTCATATGAATACAGTGTAGTTGATACAAAAGAAGTGGAAGATCCACTTGAAACACTCTCATTACTACCAGGCGTTGGGGTTTTGGAAGTTAATGTAGAGCCACTTCTATGAAGAGAGTTTCCATCATCTTTTGCACCGTCTACTTCTGAGTATGTAACAGAGTCTACTATTGTAGAGGAATCATCCTTTAAACTAATAGTTTCTCCTGTATTACTTAAACTAAATGCACTGTCGATTAAATTACCAGAAAAACTAGGATAGTCTGTTAAGAAAGTATCTGAATTATCGGCGATAATAGCACACTCCCCGTTTCCTAAGGAAGATGTTCCGCTAATTAGAGAGAGCCCGTGGTTTGTATCGTTCTCATAAAACTTCCACCCTATTATGTCTTGTGTGCTATCACTACAAACTTCTATCCATTCGTGTTTGGAATCCGCCCCGTCAGGCGCGTACATTATTTCAGTTATTAAAACCTCAGCACTCACTGTAAATGGTATACAAAGCATTAAAGCAATGTATCCAAGGAATTTCATTTTATTCTAGTAGACTATTTAAAGTTTCCTTTGAAACCTCCTTTGTTACGTGCGCTTGTAGTGGTGCTTTAGTAGAATCATTTTTAGGAGTCTCCTTTGTAGTAGGTGCTTTGGAAATATTCTCCTTTTTAATAGCCTTTTCTGCGACAGGTGTTTGAGAGGTCTCTTTCTTAGGAGCTTCTTTCTTAATTATTGTGGCCAACGCACTTCTAAGATCGTTTTTGTCGTCCTTTTTAATTACTTTCTTCTCTACTTGTGGTGTTTTAGTATTGTTTGTTTGTTTTTTGAATGTACTTTCTTTAGGTTTAGTATTTTCTTTTGGTTTACTGTTTCCATTATTCTGCGGCTTGTACTTAGCCTTCTTATCAAACCCTCCTGCAGGAAGTTTTTCATCAGTACCTCTAATCATTTCCTCAACTTTTGATCTTGAACGACCAAATTGCTCGCGCGAATTTTCAATAACTTCTTTAGCAAAACTCTTTGGCGGCCTATCTACCGGGGGAAGCGCTGCGGCTGAAAAAGGTTTTGAACCAACGCCGTCTATCATTAAAGTTAGATATGCTTGAAAGCGCCCAAGATTCACAATGTCTTCGGCATAGAAAGTAGGTTCGAAAATGGTCTTCAGGGTTTCCGCATCAAACGGCCCAACGCGAAAAGTAACGATAGTTCCAACGTTTCCAAACACAGCAGCTCTAATGTTTTCTTCAACCTGTTCTATGTATTGGTGAGCAATAGTTAATGAAAGTTTATACTTTCGAGCCTCAGAGAGAATATTCGTAAAAGAATCGTTTACAACAGACTGGAATTCATCAACATATAGATAAAACGGAGGTAATTTCCCTAAGCCTTCTGGAGTCTCCTCCGCACGACTCATGGCAGCAAGGTATATCTTGGTAACAAGCATACTTCCTAGTAGGTCGGCGTTTTGTTCTCCCATTCTTCCTTTTGAAAGGTTGACGATGAATATCTTGTTGTTGTCCATCATATCTCGGATATCAAAAGTCGACTTGGGTTGTGCAATAATATTTCTAACAAGTGGGTTTGATGCAAACTGTCCTATCTTGTTTTGAATTGCAGGAGTTGCATCTTGAGTGTAGCGATCTGAGTATCCAGCAAACTCTTCAAGCCAAAAGCGTCTAACTATTGGGTCTGTAACGTACTCAGATACTTTTTTTCTAAATTCTTTGTTAATCAACATCCGGTTAATATCAATCAGTGTTGTATCTGGATACTCCAGAAGAGCAAGTAGGGTGTTTTGAAGAATATACTCCATTCTGGAAGACCATTGATCTACCCATATTCGCTTAAAGGAACTCATTAGACCAGCTACAACTAAGTGACGCTTGTCGTAGCCTACGTCTTCCATAACATTAAAACCAAGAGGTCTCTCTAAATCAAACGGTGCAAAGTATATAACATCCTTTATTCGAGACTCAGGAACAAACTCGAGAAGTTTTTCCGCAGTTTCTCCGTGAGGGTCAATAAAACAAATCCCTTCTCCATTTTGAATATCTTGAATGGCTAGGTTCTCCAACAGTGTGGATTTACCCATACCAGTTTTACCAATAACGTACATATGGCGCATTCTATCTTCTGCCCGTATTCCAAACGGCACTTTTGTGTTACGAGAGTCAGTTGCTCCAAAATATACTATTCGAGCTGGATCATATTCGTACATACTTCTTAGTATATTATGTTTATTCCGCTAACTCTAATGCCCCACGAGTATAGTGATTACTTGGTGCCCATAGCATCCAAGAATTGAGCCCTGCGTCGTATGCTGCTTGAATTTGTGCTCTAACCTCTACTGGCCCGTAATCTCCTCCATAGTCAAAATCTTGCAGCCAAGGACGCAAAACATTAGGGTCCCTTGAGGGTTTTGCATAGACCGCTGGAGTACTGGTACCTATCCTTTCATATGAAAGAGAGGCAATTCTAGTAGTAGTTGCGGTTAATCGTTCTATTGCCCTATCAACTGAATATTTGATAACTCCGTATACATTATTATTCGGATTAGCATATCCATTAAAGCCTGCCGGATAATGAGACGGATACGTCATAGGAGCAACGAAGTCAAAGTACGGTGTCGCTCTTTCTTGAACTTGTCCGATCGTTAAATCATCGTGGTTAGTAGTTGTCATTCCAAAGAGATCAGCTGAGAGTATAGGAGAGTGTCCTGCTGAATCTGCTACACGTACCTTCTGACTTAAATATCTAAAAAACTTTTCTAGTTCTAATGGTCGTTGTGAATAATCAGAGTGATTAAACAATACGTCACTCATAGGGCCGTCTGAGGGAAATCGAATATAATCAAAATTTAATTCATCAAACCCTATTAAGTGCGCTTCCTCTGAAATATCAACAATATAATCCCAAAAAGGCTTAGCTCCCACATCAATAAAAGATAAACCTTTATAGTCTTTCCATGGTGTTCCTGTTTTTATACTTTGAACTGCTAATTCAGGGTGAGCTTTTGTATACAGAGGATCTTGGAAAACAGTAATCCTTCCTATTAGATATATTCCTCTCTTATGTAAATCTTCCAAGAACTCTTTCATGTCTGGAACCTTACATCCAGTACCTCCAAGATCCTCAACATCATCCCCCCTAGGAAAACTAACTGTTCCGGAAAAGTCTTTAACATCTATTATGATTGAGTTTATCTCAGTCTCTTCAAGTAGGCTTATAAATTCTTTTCTAAAGCTGTTTGATGATGCTGCACACTGACTCATATATACAGTTTTAACTGCCGAAGGTAGTGCTACGTGCATAGCAGGTTTTGGCTTGGGAATATCAGGTAATCTTTCTGATTGTATAACATTACTACTGTAAACAGCAGTACCCTTACCAAATACGGGAGCTCCAAACAGGACAGCAAGAAATACTATGATTAGAACGGAGAGTGCTATTGCTAGATAAGGAAGGATTCCCTTATTCATGTTCTATAACTTCCTCAATCGGTGTTTGTGTTTCCTCTTCTTCAGGTTCTTCTTTTTTTGATCCGGAAAGTAATCTGTATGCTAAAAACGCGATGGCACCTCCGATAATACCCAGTAAAATATTCTTCCAAGTGCTTGGTAATCCTAAGAATGGTACTACACCAACTAGAATTGCGAGCGCGATAATTGTTTTTATATGCTTCATTGCGCAACAGTATAACACGCTGAAAATATGTACAACTATTGACTGATCACTACAACGAATTCCCCCTTTTGCTTTTGAGGATCGTTTTCTAAAATACCACGTAATTCTAACGGAGTTCCACAAAGAACCTCTTCGTATATCTTTGTTAGCTCGCGAGCAATACATACCTTACGCTCTCCAATATGTTCTTCTAGTTCGTTTAATAGTTTTATAATCCGGTGAGTTGATTCATACAGGACTACTGTACGTTTCGTTTGTGCTATTTCCTTTAACTGAGTCTGTCTTCCCTTCTTGTGCGGAAGAAATCCTAGGAATAAAAACTCACTAGCAGGAACCCCTGTTATAGATAAAGCGGCCGTTAATGCTGAAGGTCCCGGAATAACTTCAATTTTAATTCCTTCATTTCTAACACTTCCTACTAACTGAGAACCAGGGTCAGAAACAGTCGGTGTACCGGCATCAGAAACGTAGGCTACGCTCTGTCCTTCTTTTAATAGATCAAGAACTTCTGCAATCTTCAAACTTTCAGTTCTGGCATTTAAACTTTTTAAATGCGTTGTAATGCCGTGTCGTTCAAAAAGGCGTCTTGTAACACGAGTGTCTTCACAAAAAACAACGTCTACTTCATTAAGTATACGAATAGCTCTTGGAGTAATGTCTTCTAAGTTTCCTATTGGTGTTCCGATTATGTATAACGTTCCTGTTTCCATGATGCAAACAATACAATAAGTGATACGATTACTCAATGAAAAAGGCACACATAATAGGAGTGGCAGGAGTTGCAATGAGTGCGACCGCTAAACTACTTTTAGACGACGGTTGGCAAGTTAGCGGATCTGACGATGCTTTCTACCCTCCCGCAAGTGATTATGTAAAAAAACTAGGAATTGACCTCAAAGAAGGCTACAAGGAAGAAAACATTCCTGAAGGAGTGGATTTAATAGTTATTGGCCGAAACGCCAAGCTAAATCCTGAAACTAACCCTGAGGTGCAGCACGCACACGAAACAGGTGCTGAGATAAAATCTTTTCCTGAAGTTATAGCTGAAATTACAAAAGATTCACATAAGTTAGTGGTAGCGGGAAGCTATGGAAAATCCACTGTCGCAAGTATCGCCGCCTGGGTACTTATTAACGCAAAAAAAGATCCAACGTATTTTATCGGGGCGTATCCACTAGATATGGAGTTTACCTCAAAGAAAGGAACTGGAATTGCTGTAATTGAAGGAGACGAATATCCTACAGCCCACTGGGACGAACGTTCTAAGTTTTTACACTTTAACCCTAACGATGTAATACTGACGTCAGTTGAACACGATCATATAAATGTATTCCCAACTTACAAAGACTACGTACAACCTTTTATAGAACTACTACTAAAAGTACCTGGTGACGGACTTGTGGTTGCGTGTACTGATAATCCTGGAGTTGAAGATATCCTACATCACGCACCTCAATATATTACATACGGCCTTAAAGAAGATGCTCTTTGGAGAGCGACAAATATAGTCTACGGAGAAGAAACAACCTTTGATATAGAACACGACGGTGAAAGAGTGGTTTCCTTAACTACAAAACTTCTTGGAAGTCATAACGTACAAAACATTGCAGGAGTTGCAGCGTATCTTCTAACGAGAGAGCTGGTGACTCCAGAAGAGCTCTCAGAGGGTATAAAACTGTTTTCTGGAGTACACAGGCGTTTAAATAAAATATCAAACTTACCGGCCTACGAAGGGTTTGGTTCTTCATATGAAAAAGCGCGTTCTGGAATTGAAGCGATACAACTTCATTACCCTGAAAAGAAAATGGTGGTTCTTTTTGAACCCCACACCTTCAGCTGGAGAAACAGAGATTCCCTTAAGTGGTACGACGATGTATTTGAAGGAGTTAGTGAAGTTCTTGTTTTCCACCCAGCAGAACAGGGATCAGACACCCACGCTCAATTAACTCAAAAAGAAATTGTTGAAAGAGTTGAAGCTACTGGAATTAAAACACATTCTGTTAATGACACTGAAGAGGTTCATGCTCAACTTACAAAAAGTATTACGGATAACTCTGTTTTACTTATTCTAACCTCAGGCAACCTAGATGGTGCTCTTGATACATTACCTTCCTGGTTGGAGGAGAATATTAACTAAAGATTGACTTAGATCGGGTGTTTAGACATAATCACTTACAGAGAATCCAAACTATTCCTAAACAGGGAGACGAATTGATGACTGATCTTTTAAGACCAAGAAGCCACATCACTAGGCTTGTGGGTGGCGTAACCGTTCTGTGCATTGGCATAGACCGAGATACAAACTGGGCATTCGACCGTACCAAAGAAGGTTGGTACAACGACATCGTTAAAGAAGCACTTCACACCTTTCCGTTCGCGACGCGACTGTTCGTTCTTTTGACAGTCGAAATGAACGGAAAAATAGCGCCAGCAAGCGCTTTTAAACAGGAGCCATTTTGCGAGGAACTGTCTCTTATGACTGGGGCCTTTGCAGATGGCGTAATGTTGGGCAAGGGCGACCTGGCTGTTAGCACGAGTGCTGACTGCCAACAGGTAACCCTGGTTTTCGCAGACGGTCGCGTTCTTACCTTTCATGCTGGCTTGGAGTGCTTTCTTCAAACCGGCAATAACTCGAACGGCCCGTTTAAGGTGCAGGGACATAACGTGCTCGAAAATGCTCTGCGCTCCTATGGGAAGAGACCTGGTCTACGCCAGGTTCATATTTCCTGCGGTATACGCAGTAGATATTCTTTTCCGTTATCTCACAAGGTATACGGTGCTGCAAACCTCGCGATGCGTACTTGGTGTGAAGTTAAGTATCCAAACCGACCAGTGTTTAACCTCCAGCTTGAAGAGCTCAATATGTATGAGCTGATAAAGGCAGAGCTAATGCGCCTGGGCGTTCTTGAAGCCCTCATAACAATGGACGACATTGACACCTCTTCTGACGTTGACGAAGTTGGTAAATACCGCTGGGCTAGCAACGCTAGGCAGGCAGCAGACGGTTCAACCAAGCTTAAACAACGAAATCTTGTTATCGTTGCAAGAGAATGAACTTTCACCCGGCGTTTGCGCGCCGGGTGATTCTATTTTAAAAGTATTTCACCTATCTTTTTTCGGAATGCATTTATTGCCAACGAATCTTTAGGTCTTTGTGGATAAATACGATTTGAAAGTATTACATATGCAACACCTTTCTTTCTATCACAAATGCAGAGGGTTCCTGTAAATCCTGTCTTACCGAAAGTATTCTCTGTACAGTAGTCACCCATGTAACGTTTTTGATTTAATTCCCACCCAAGCCCGGTAAAGTCATCTAGTTCTTCTATTTGATTAGTTTCCATTTTACTCAAGATCTCTTCGGAGAAATACCTCTTGTTGTCCATTACTCCATCGTTCAGTAGCATTTCTAAAAAGTTTAATATGTCTGGGGCGGTAGTAAACAGACCGGCGTGGCCAACAGCACGACCATCTTGGTAGCAAATATATGCACTTTCATCATGCACGACACCTCGCACCTCACTCATGGAATCGCTTCGCCAATCGTCAAACTCTGTTGGTACTATATTCTCTTGAATTAAGGTTTCCGGATGATGAGTGCTTTGTGCCATATTCAGCGGTTTAAAAAAACGCTCTTGTGCTAAATTGTCTAGTGTATCTCCAGTGATTTTCTCAATAACCAATCCAAGAAGCGCCGCTGGTATATTTGTGTATTTAAATACTTCTCCAGGTCTCTTCTTGAAGTCGTGTGTCATGAGAGTTTCTATTAAATCTTCTGCCCTTCTATTGCTTAAAGACTTCCCGTCCGCATTATCAACAGCAGAGGCAAGTCCATATCCATCAATAGTGTAGGTAAGTAAATGCTTGATAAGCACATTCTCTCTGTCTGAATTTCTGAACTCGGGGATATAATCTATTAACTTATCTGCAAGCTTTAACCGCCCTTCATCTATAAGCTGAAGCGCTAAACTTGCTGTGGGGATGGACTTAGTAACAGATGCTACATCATATATAGAATCGGGAGTAACGCTTGTAGCGCCTTCTTCATACGTAAAACTTCCAAATGGAAGAACTTTTCTTTCTCCATTCTTGTATACAACACCTACTACGCAGCCCGGGAAAACTTTTTCACGAATTGCATCTATGGCGATAGGTTCTATCTCTTCTTCAATGCTCATGAAAAGAAATATAACATATTGTGCGCGATCCAGGGATCGAACCTGGGACCTCACGAGTATCAGTCGTGCGCTCTAACCAGCTGAGCTAATCGCGCGTGTCGGAATATTAGCAAAAATATACCCTACATACAACGCACAAACCCCGCAAATCCAAAGAATTTGCGGGGCTTGCGCGTAAATATCGATTTAATCATCACTGAATGCTTCCTCTTTTGTTCCGTCCACATGCCGGTCTTCCCCGGCTGCCAAGTGTAGTATACGTTTCCAACACTATTACACCTTCTGTGCTCAGCTGAGACACAGAATATCGTCGATAAAGTCCATACTGAGTATAGACCGTTTTCCAATCGGAATGAATCCACGACCACCTTCCGGTAGCCGTACCTTGTTACGACTTAGTCCTTGTTACTGAATTTACCTTAGGCTGCCATATAGACAGACGTCGGGTACTCCCAGCTCCCCTGACTTGACGGGCGGATTGCAATGATAAGGGTTATTATCTTGCGTTCCCACGTAGCAAACGGTTTTCCCGTACTACGCGAGTCCAAATTAATTTTAATTCGGTTTTGTCCTTCATTGTTCCTTTGAACAACTACTACGACTTCAGCTGACTTCTCGTGGTTACTTACATAACCTCTTCATACCACGAGATCTCCCTGGGTCACTCTACCTACCATTCCAGACATCCAACTACGACTTTTTTATATACTTCCTCAAAACCCACCAGAGTGAGTCGTATACATCGTTTTGGTTATCATGCATTTCTGCATGGAAGGCTGTCTTTTGCTACTAGGACCCTTCAGACGCTCCCTCGCGAGACGCGTCCTGTCCGTTTGCTACGCTCTATCTATAGGCCGTTGCCTATAGGAGAGGGACTGATTTTAACAGTCTGGCATATTGTAGTGCTGCCAGGCACAGTTATTTGTGAGTACAAGGCTCGAGAACGTATTCACCGCGGCGTAGCTGATCCACGATTACTAGCGATTCCAACTTCATGAGGTCGAGTTGCAGACCTCAATCCGAACTGAGATAACTTTTATAGGATTTGCTGACTCTTGCGAGATCGCGCCCCGTTGTAGTTATCATTGTAGCGCGTGTGCAGCCCGGGATGTCAAAGGGACATGCTGACTTGGCGTCATCCTCACCTTCCTCTCCCGTAAGGGAGCTGTCTCGCCTGACACTTGTAACAGACAACGAGGGTTGCGTTCGTTACCCCACTTAAGGGAACATTTCAAAACACGAACTGACGACAGCCATGCATCACCTGCCAAACACCCTCGAAGGAGTCTAGGTTTCCCTAGATGTGCAGTTTGGTTTCAAACCCCGGTAAGGTTCTTCGCTTAATGACGAATTAAGCCACACGCTCCACCGCTTGTGCGAGCCCCCGTCTATTCCTTTGAGTTTTAAACTTGCGTTCGTACTACCCAGGCGCCTCGCTTAACGCGTTAGCTTCGTCTCTGAAAGGGTCGATACTTCCAAAAACCAGCGAGGAACGTTTAGGGCGTGGACTACTGGGGTATCTAATCCCATTCGCTACCCACGCTTTCGTGTCTCAGTGTCAGTAATGCGCCAGTCTGCTGCCTTCGCTTTCGGTATTCCCCATGATATCAACGGATTTCACCCCTACACCATGAGTTCTACAGACCTCTCGCACACTCTAGCTTAGCCGTTTCGCACGCGATTCCGGGGTTGAGCCCCGGGCTTTAACGCACGACTAACTATGCCACCTACACACCCTTTACGCCCAGTGAATCCGGGTAACGCTCGAGGCTCATGTATTACCGCTCCTGCTGGCACATGATTAGGAGCCTCTTATTCATGAGGTAATGTCAATAATTTCTTCCCTCATAAAAGATGTTTACGCACCGAAGTGCTTCATCCATCACGCGGCATCGCTCCGTCAGACTTTCGTCCATTGCGGAAGATTCTCGACTGCAGCCTCCCGTAGGAGTTTGGACCGTGTCTAAGTTCCAATGGTGGGGGTCAGGCTCTCACCTCCCCTAAGCGTCTTAGCCTTGGTAAGCCATTACCTTACCAACAAGCTGATACTACGCAGGCCGCTCTAGAAGCGATAAATCTTTACCCTTGCGGGACTATCAAGTATTATCCTGGATTTCTCCAGATTATTCTTGACTTCTAGGTACGTTCCTACGTGTTACTACCCCGTTTGCCATGAGTATAAACTCATTCGACTTGCATGCCTTATCCATGCCGCCAGCGTTCACCCTGAGCTAGGATCAAACTCTAATTAAAAATATGTAGAACATATTTTGTTAGTGAACGAAACAAAAGAAAATACATTCCATCTGGATAAAGACGGCTTTCTTTTGTTCCTTGGTTTCTTTTTGCGTAAAAAGAATTCTTGTGACCATTCGTCAAAATGGTCAGGAATAAACAAGTCTTGATATTATGATAAATATCAAAGTTTGTTATTTTTGTTTTCCAGCACTCGCTCCTATAGTGAGTACTGAAAGTGTGATGATTGCTATCTAACTCTACTTTTAAAAAAGTAGAACTAAATTTAAATCGAATATTTAATTATCAAAATACATACTTCTGCCACTGCAGACGTAAGGGCTATTATACGGATATACCCAGTAAGGTCAAGGATATATTGTGGTTATTGACACAAGAAGTGTTTTTAGGTACTGTCCATAGCAGCTAGCCCATTCACAATAACTAGGAGCCATAACATGGAAAACTTATTCCCACTCGGAACCCCTTACTTTGAAATAAGTGACGACGGAAAGATTGAGAGGAAATACATATTCGAAATACCATTCTCTCTTCTCCCCTCCAAAGAAGGTGCCTCACAAACACGTTTTATTAACTTTTCAGATGCATTTTCTGCTTCAACCGAAATGTTGATCCAGTCACTTTTGGATACAAAGGAAATTTCTTTGTCTTTGTGGGTGAAACTAAAAGAAGAGTACGCCCTACGAAAAGAACTGGGTGCGTTGAAATATCGAAAACGCTATCTTCCAGGTGACGCTCACCTTGATGTTCCGGACCACAGTAGGCCTGGATACAGGCGTTGGGTTGCAATAACCCCTCAAACCCAGAACTTCTTTACAGGAAAAAGAAAGGATCCTAACGAGTCTCACTGCATCGTGCTTGTCATGGTGAAGACTGTGAAGTTCATGAGAGGAAAAATATCGTATACCGTATCAGACGAAACGGGTGAGGTACCTCTGTCCTTCCAAGTAGACCAACGTAACGCCTTTAGTACAGATCGGGCGGCAATTGCATGTATCAAGAACTGCCTGCACCAGCAATTCCCAAGGTGTGCAATTCCAGACGATAGTATTCCGTCTTTTATTCTACTTCCAGGAGGATGCCACCGTCTTCCAGCAAGTTTGTGAATACCGTGATACTAAAAAGCGCCGCCCACTGTGGGTGGCGCTTTTCTATTTCCCCCTCTTCTCCATCGTAACCAATAGTGGTGTAGCTAAGAACAAGGAAGAGAATGTTCCAGCTAGTACTCCTGTAATCAATACAAGTGCGAAGTCTTGAGTAACTCCTGCTCCAATAAAGAACAGTGAAAGTAACACTACAAGAGTAGTTAGTGAAGTATTAATACTCCTCATGTAAGTTTGATTAAGTGACTTACCTACTGTAATTTCAAAATCTTCTTTTTTGTTACTCTCCTCGTTATCTGTAAGATTTTCTCGTACTCTATCAAAAACCACAATAGTATCGTTAACTGAATATCCGATAATAGCTAAGAGTGCCATTATAAACAAAACATTAACTTCAGCACCAAACAAGAACCCTAAGACCGCAAACAGCCCTGTAGGCACGATAACGTCGTGTCCTAGTGCAATAACCGCAATGAAGCCATACTTCCATGAGCTAACTGGCTCACTAACTTTACGAAAGGCAATTGCAATGAAAAGTATAATAGCTAACATCACGGCAACCATCGCTAACCATGCCTTGGCGCGTAATTCCTTTCCAATGGTTGGCCCAATTGAGTTAAACCTCTCAACTGCTCCTCCTGTTTCTGTAATAGCCGCAAAGACATTTTCTCTCTCGCCTTCTTCGAGAGGTCGTACTCTTAGTATGTACTCATTCTCTCCAGCAGCCCTAAGTGAATATGCTCCAAGATCAAGAGCATCAATCTGCTCTTCAACTACGTTCCTTTCAGGACGTACGTCGTAGTGAATCTCAGCAATCTCTCCACCTGTAAATTCTATTCCGAAGTTAAGTCCCAAAACCACAATTGCACCAATAGACGCTGCAACTATTATTCCACTTATCGCAAAAAATATTTTTCTGTATTTAACAACTAACATATTATTTCAATCCTGTTCCAAACAGGAACTTAACTACTCCTTTGTTCTCATAATCTCCAGCCGCCAGTAGGAACGTCCTACTTATCGTAATCGCAGTTATCATTGAAACGATAACTCCTATACCAAACACTAAGGCGAATCCTTCTACCATTGAAGTTCCAAACCAGAACAGTATTACTGCTGTAATTATACTCGAAAGGTTTCCGTCTCGAATAGAAAGCCACGCTCTCTTAAATCCATCCTTAACCGCATTGTTAGTCCACTTCCCTTCAATCAACTCTTCTTTCATACGTTCAAAGATAAGAACGTTCGCATCAACCGCTAATCCAATGGATAGAATAAATCCAGCGAGCCCTGCTGCAGTTAATGTAACTGGCATATATTTAAATATTGCTAGCATAAGTACTATATAGACTGAAAGAGAAATTACAGACAGTAGTCCTGGTAATCGATACCAAAGAAGCAAAAACAGAGCAACAGCAGCAAGACCCCATATTCCAGCTTCAATTCCTTTAGAGAGTGTCTCAGCACCCAGAGAGGCACCTATAGTCTGGCTACTAAGTAATTCAATTGGTAGTGGAAGTGCTCCAAAGTTAAGGTTTCGTACCAACTCACGAGCCTCTTCCGGTTCGAACCCTCCTGAGATAACGGCTGAGCCTCCTGAAATCCTCTCATTAATTATTGGGTTTGAGATAAGTTGACCGTCTAGGAAAATACCGAATATCTCTCCAACGTGGGCTTCAGTAAAGTCCCCAAAGATCTTCCCTCCCTCTTTAGTAAAGTCCAGAACAACTGCGGGTTCATTCGATAGTCCCCCTTGGTTTCCTTGTCCAAACTGTAAGGTAGCTCTATCTAAGTGAGCACCCGTTAATACCGCTTCTCCAAAAATATCTCCTACAGATAATTCTATTGTTCCGTCTTCACCAACTACAGCATTTTGAGTATCTACTTCTCCTTGTAATCTAAACTCAAGAACTGGAGTCTCGCCAATTAGTCGAATTGCCTCTTGAGTATCAGTAACACCAGGCAGTTCAATAATAAGTCGGTCCTGTACTTCTCCTGAAAGAGCACCCGCTCGTTCAGTTTGAACAATTGGTTCTGAAACACCAAAAAGGTTTACCCTTCTTTCTATGGTGTCGCGAAGGGAGGCAAGTGAGTCTTTAACGTCTGCTGCATTTATATTTGAAGTGTCGGCTTTGTAAACTAAGTGTGTTCCACCTGAAAGATCTAGGCCTAATCTGAATTCACCTGATGAATATACAGACCATCCTATACCCAATCCTGCTATCAAAATCGCTAAAACTATCAATCTGTTCTTAATCATATGTGCGGAAAGTATACTTCATGAACCAAGTTTTGTTAATACAACCTTGAATGTCTTAAATATTATCCTCGCATCGAGTAGGAGAGATCTATTTTGAACATAGTACAAATCATATTGTAATCTCATTCTTGTTTCTCTAATAGACTGAGGACTAGAATTACCGTCTTCGTAAACTTGTGTGGTTTGTGCCCAACCGGTGAGGCCAGGGGCTACCGCGTATCGAAGTTTATAAAACGGAACTGTTTCAACTAATGCGTCATAAAGACCAATGATATCTGGACGAGGCCCAACTAAAGAGATATCTCCTTTAAATACATTCCATAATTGTGGTAACTCATCTATACGAGTCTTTCTTATAAAGTGGCCCACTTTTGTAACACTATTAATTCCATTATCTCCATCCTTATCAAGCCAAATACCGTCATCTGAACCTGTCATACTCCTAAACTTGTACAAAACCACTTCTTTGGCGTGCCTTCCTATCCTCCTTTGTTTTATAAAAATAGGACCTCCATCTTCCATTTTAATTGCAAAAGCAACAAACGGGAGTAGTACTACTGCAACAATTCCTAAAGCTAAACTAGCCACCACATCTATAACTCTTTTAAGAGCGTCGTAGACTCTGTGGGATACTACGTTCACATTATTAAGTAACCACCTATCACTAATTAAAGAGATAGGAACTCTTTCAAACACTTCTTGATATAGACTACGAACTTCTATAAACTCGGCACTTTCCTTAATGAAAGTGAGATCATAAATAAACGGTAAGATGTTATCCA
>NVTG01000024.1 GCA_002401495.1 Candidatus Kaiserbacteria bacterium | reverse complement strand
CCGAATTTCTTTCGTTCTTTCATTCTTGGATCTCTTTTCAAGAAACCAGCTGCTTTTAATTCTCCACGTCGTTCAACATCTTCTTTAATTAAAGCTCGTGCAATTCCTAGTCGGATTGCTTCGGCTTGAGCTGGGATTCCTCCTCCCATTACTTTAGCGCTTACCTTGTATGTAGCTCCTTCAACAATCTTAAGAGCGTCTCGCAGTGTGTTTTGCAGTGCATCTGTTGGGAAATACTCATCTCCATCTTTCTCGTTAACAATGTATGTAGTTTTTTTCGCAGGGAACAACCGAACACGTGCTGTTGCTGTCTTTCGTCGCCCCACTGCTTCTATGTATCTTTCAGTTGCCATATTATTTTATTATCAAATTTTTCATTCTAGCCTTTCGTAATCTATTGTTAGGAAGCATGTTGTAAACTGCTACGGTAAGAGCCTCAGAAACACCCTTCTTTACGATAAGTTCATTTAGGGTGTACTCGCGTCGTCCACCTGGGAATCCAGAATATCTATCGTAGATCTTAGTTTCTTTCTTTTTATCTGAAAGATCAAGTGAATCAACATTCTCAACTGTAACATTTACGTGTGCAACTGTGTTTCGTGCAAAATCAGTTTGATCTTTCCCTAAAAGAGTATGCGCTAGTAAAGAGGCAAAACGTCCTAGTTTCTCTCCTTTAGCGTCGAATGTCATTTCTCGTTTATCCATATTATACAAATTCTATAACAGCCTTATCTCTTTTGGCATCTGCAAAAGTCCCAAGCTTACTAATTCTTGTGTACCCACCTGCTCGTTCCTTGTACCTTGGTGCAATAACTTCATGAAGCTTCTTTGAAACTTCTTGATCGTTACCAAGACGTGAAGTGATAAGTCTACGTGAGGCAAGTGAATCCTTCTTTGCTAGAGTGATGTACTTTTCCATCATTGGGCGTAATTCACGAGCTTTTGCTATAGTAGTTTCAATTTTCTCTTCCAAAACGAAGCTTCTTACAAGGCTACGCAAAAGGGCTACGCGAACTTTTCGCACTCTTCCGAATTTACGTTGTTTCTTGTGATGCTTCATATTAGTTTGAGTACACTAGCACAGTTTAGTTACGAAGTGTAATTCCTAGATTAGACAGGGAACGCTTGATTTCTTGAAGTCCTTTTTGTCCAAGACCTTCAATTGCGAGTACGTCTTCCTCGTGCTTTCGGGCAAGGCCCCCAACTGTTCGAATTCCAGCCTCATCAAGAGAATCTTCAACGCGTTGTGAAAGTTCTAGTTCAGTAATTCGTGTCTTAAATACTTCTTTATCGGCTTCTTTCTTAACTTCTTCAACCTTTTCCTCTACTTTTGGAGGAAGTTCCTCTTCAACTACTTCAGTTTCTTCTTGGAAACCGATAACAGCCTTAAGTTGGTGAATCATTATCTCAATTGAGTTTTCAAGAGCTTCTTTTGCACTTAGTGTTCCATCTGTTTCAATGAAAACACGAAGACGGTTGAAGTCTGTTCGATCTCCAACACGCATGTTCTCTACTTCGTAGTTAACACGACGAATTGGTGAAAATGTTGCATCCATTGCAATTGCTCCAATTTCAACTCTTTCTTTCTCTAATACTTCTTTTGCAACGTATCCTAATCCACTTTCAACTCCTAATTCAATTTCAAAATCAATTTTTCCTGAAACTTGAGCAATGTGTTGTTCTGGGTTAAGGATTTCTACTTGGCTAGGGGCCACTATGTCAGCTGCCGTTACAGTCTTTGGTCCTTTTACTTTAATCTTAAGAGTTTGAGGCTCATCATTAAGCATTTTAATACGAACCTTCTTTAGATTAAGAAGTAGCATGATAGTATCCTCTGATACTCCATCGATAGTAGAGTACTCGTGAGAAACTCCGTCGATTTTAACGCTTGTTATAGCAGCACCCGGAAGTGAAGAAAGAATTATTCTTCGCAATGAGTTACCTAGAGTGTGTCCGTACCCAGGGTATAGACCGTCTATTTCATATGTACCTGAAAATCCTTCTTCTTTGATTATTCGAGGCTTTGATGGAACTGTTACTTGGTGATCTGACATAAAATATTTTTTATGATTAATAATTATCGGCTATAGAAATCGGCTATAGAACTCAAACACAACTGGCAATTCAAATCCTACCTCCACTTCTACGAATTCGGGAGTAGATTTAACGCTAGCAGTCAATTTCTTAGAATCAACGGCTAACCACTTGGGCGCTGTGTGTGCTGAAATAGTTTCGCTGTTTCCTACAAAGAGAGTTTTATCTTTACTTGCTTCTCGAACTTCAATAATGTCTCCCTTTTTAACAATGTGCGAAGGAACAGTCATTCTCTTTGTGTTAATAATTATGTGTCCGTGACTAACCATTTGTCTTGCTGCTCGTCTTGTTGGAGCGAACCCTAGTCGGTAAACAGTGTTGTCTAATCTAGTTTCAAGTCCTTTGTACAATTCCGCAGCTGGTTCCTTTGTAATTACTGCCCTTGAAACATATTTTCGTAATTGCTTTTCTGTAATTCCGTATGTAAATCTAACTTTTTGCTTTTCAAGAAGTTGTCTTCCGTAGTCACTTAGGTTTCTACGTCTTTTAAAGGTCTTTTTAACGCGAGCTTCAGAAAGTGCAAACTTTTCAGTCTGACACTTTTCGTAGACTCCACTACCAAGTCGCTTACAAATTTTGTATTTTGGTTTAGATAACATAATATTTAATTAAACACGACGAGGACGACGTCTTTTAGGTCCGTTAAATGGTACAGGTGTTCTATCTGAAATCTTTGTTATTTCAACTCCCTTTCCTGCAAAGGCACGTAGTGCTGATTCACGTCCCGCTCCCACTCCCTTGATAATTGCAACTGCAGACTTCACTCCCATAAGTTGTGCCTTTTCAGCTATAAGTTCTCCTACTTTTGCAGCAGCAAAGGGAGTTCCCTTCTTTGCT
Source organism: Candidatus Kaiserbacteria bacterium (assembly GCA_002401495.1). Next base: position 12,608 of record NVTG01000024.1, on the reverse strand, counting down.
CCAGAAAATCCTAGAGATCCGGCTGATGACCACATAATTGCGTTACCGTCCGTATCTGAGAATGTAACCTTGGTGTTGTTGTAAGTTGCGTGAACATGCAATACACCAGTTAGCATCTTTCTCTTAGGAGCTCGAGCAAGCGATCGAGATCGTAATCCCTTGTTTACACTAGCTCCTGATTTTTTAACAATTCGTTTCTTACCCATATTATTTCTTATCTACTTTACGACGACCACTTGTCGTAGTATTTCTAACGTTTCCACGGACACTTCGTGAGTTTGTCTTTGTTCGCTGTCCTCTTACAGGAAGATGTCGTGAGTGACGCTCTCCACGGTAACTCTTAATGTCCTTAAGTCGCTTAATGTTTGTGTTTACATTTCTTCGCAACTCACCTTCGATTTGAAAAGCTGAAACCAACTTTCCTAGAAGTGTCTCTTCTTCGTTGTTTAGATCAGTAGGTTTCTTTCCCACTTCGATCTTTGCCTCATTTAGTATTTTAGTGGCACGAACTCGTCCGATACCATAAACGGCAGTTAGACCTATTTCTAATCGCTTTGAATCGGGAATTGTAATACCAGCTATACGCATATTTATTTAAATTAACCTTGGCGTTGTTTATGACGAGGATTTACACAAATTACAAAGAGGCGTCCACGACGACGTACGCTCTTACAATCCTTACATAATTTTTTTACCGAACTTTTAACTTTCATATAATTAAAAAGTGTGCACGCTAAACGCGTCGCACGATTCTACCTCTTCCTCCGTATGGGTCAACCTTTACAAGAACGGTATCCCCAAGCAGAACTTTTATGCGATGAAGTCGCATTTTTCCTGCTAGATAAGAGATTGTGTTTGCACCATCTTTGAACTCAACGCGAAAAAGCGCATTTGGTAGCGCTTCTGTGATGACACCTTCTACGATGTCCTTGTTTTCGTTGATATCTTCACTCACAGTGCTGGCACAGAGTAACAGATTAAGCTGATTTTGACAAGTACTTATACACTATTTCTCAGGTGTGATCTGTACAGAAATATTACCTACTTCTGAAGGGAATACTTTCTTCCAGAAAGGCCTGATTGTAGCCTGTGCGCTCTTTATTCCAGGGTAACCACTCATTATAGTATTAAGGGCTTCACTCCTTCTTCCGACTAGATCTTGCTTAAGAGTTTCAGTATCAATTTGCCAAGTCAGAGTAGTCTTTCCTTCAAGAGTAAATTGTATTAATGCGTCGTTTTCTATATCAACTCCAGCCTTGTTTATAACAGTCATTGTTAAGTTTTCAGGGGAATCAATTAATATCTTTCCAGGCTTGGGAGAAGCCAGAGTTGCAGTTATTAAAATGCGTGCAAGCTCGTTTCTATCAAAGGTTACAGTTTGGATATGCGCGATTTCTCGAACTGTCGCCGTTGAGTCCGATGTATGAATTACAGGAGCGGATTCGAAAGTTGCAAACACTCCCCCGTCAAACATTTCAATTGGAGAAGATTTTTCATCCTGAACACTTCCTAGAATTTGTGCTCGCAGTTCTTCTTGAAGACTAGTTCTTGTTGCGTTAAGTGAATCCTCATCAACTATTGCACGTTCTCCAACAAAGCCTCCAATGATAGGATCTTTCAACTCAGCGTAGAAAGTATCATAACGAGGGTCACCCTTAAGGCCCGGTATTGTGAATCGAGTTCCAACTGAGTTTATATTCTTATCCTCACCTGGAAGATCGGCGTGAACTGTTATCTCAATACTTCCTGGAGTGGAACCACTCTTGCCTGGAACAATGAATGAATTTCTAACTCTGTATATCTCCCCGCTTGGTGCTTCAAATCTAGTGTTCTTGATAAGGCGAAGTGGTGCCGAGCTATCATCGTTGTATACAATTATTCTACCGGATGCTTTCTCTTCAACAGTTTCTTTTCCTGAAGCATTTACAGAGTCTGTTAGTTCGATTGAATTAGAAAACAAATTGTAACCAAGCTCTCCAGTCTCAGGGTTTCGATACGCTGTGTGAACAATGTTAGATGAGAGTATTATTTCCTCCTGTTGAGGAACGATAGCAATAGTTGTCTTTCCTATGAATACAAAGCCAATCGCTGAAAGTGCAACAACTAAAACAACAACGGCAATTGCCCAGACACCCATTTTTCCTACACCCGATTGCTTAAATTTATTTTGCATAGTTTTCTTAGTTTCTGGGAGTGTGCGTCTTGAGGCGCGGCGAGCTTTTCGTTCTTGTCTTTGTGCAGTGTCCACCGGATTAACATCTAAAATAGAATGTTCCTGCTTAGTATCAGGCTCATTTGCAGGAGCCCCGTCTTGCGGTGGTGTTATATCATCAAACATAGCTCGTCCCATAGAATTAGTATACCAAAGTTTTAAGAATTTATTTATCCACAAATAAGGCACCCAATGAAAGTATTGAATCCTTTCGTACAGAGTCCATATAATCTAATTTTCTATGTGAATGCTCAACTGAAAGGACTTGTGCTTCAAGTGGATTTCCCGTTACGGTAAATTGAGCAAAATCTAATCGCTCAATTACTTTTTCAAACCAAGGAGCGAACCGCTTATCTACGGAAACAAAAGTCTGCGTCGGCATTTTGTGAGTTTTCCCTAACTGGGAAGCGCCGTCTCCAAAGGCACGAACCCATTCTTTTTCTGATGCCTCTAGAAGAGTATCTACTTTTCTGCATTGAGCAGGAGTACAGGTGTTGTTTATATACATAACGAGTTCCGCAATAGTACTTTTTCTTGTGGAGTCCTCCTTCGTGAGAGCTTTAATTAATTTTTCGGTACCAAAGTTAGTCCAAGTGGTTTTTGAGATGGTGTCGTTGCGTACAATACTTAGTGAAGTATATTCGCCTCCTATGTCTACTATAGTGTAGGCATCTTTAAACTTAAATAATTCTTTTAGTTGAGTTGCTGCAAAAAGGAATGAATCTAGATGAACTGAATGGTTTGGGAAAACGTTGGAGAAAGCTGAAGTGATATCTTGGTGAATAGATTCAGACATAGAACTTCGCAGAACAGTAATGGCTACGGTCTTTGCCATTTTCTTGTATGGATGTGCTGTTACGTATCCGTTTACTTCAATTTGTACTATGTGTTTATCAAATTGGATTCTTCCACTTACTTTTTCATCAGGAAGATGTTGTTCCATGAAATGCTGAAGAAGTTCCTTAGTTACTTTTTCTTCTTTCTCTAGAGTACCTTCTTCTCTTTTTGATTTAGAATCAGCCCAGGGAGCGTGAATTATTGCGTGCACTGAGTATTTACCATTTATATCAAGAGAACCTAATTTATCGAGTGCCTTTTTCCCTGAAGCTTCAATTGCCGTTGATACGTAAGTTCCTAAATCGGAAGCCGCGGTTTGCTCACCGAATTTAATTACTGTGCGACTTGAGTATAGGATGGAGATTGATCCGCCTTTTTGATACTTAGCAATAGCAACACCAACTGTTGAGCTATCTATGTCGAAAATAATTCCGTAGGAGGATCTAGAAAGTGCGTTCATTGGTTTAAGTATATAGCAAAAGCGCCCGGTTTTAAACGGGCGGTTTCTTTTTCAAATGAGCAGGCCGCCACGGTAAGTGTGTTTGCCGAGAGCTGTCTCAGGTTCCATTCTATGGACCATTCGTTCTTGGCCAAAGAAACTTGAGAAATTACCACTGAATATATTACTATATCTTACGCCGGTTGCAGTGGAGTAGAAATCCTCTGCCCTGCATCCGTAGAATTCAGACTTCCCGTAGGCTTTTCTAAGGGCGGGCTTCAAAAGAAGAAGAGCGCCTACTTCATACCACCCTTCGTATGACATGCTCCAAACTGGAGTGCGCTTATAAAAAATGGTTGTCATACCCGCAGATTTACGCGAAGTTGGATTGGTTATCCACAAATCAGTAACTTTCCAGTCACCGAACCTTGAAGCGATTTGTTTTCCGCTAGGCATATTTCGGGTTGGCTTCCCCTTGAAATCAGCGACAAATCCTTGCTGCATAGCTTCAAAGAATATTTCTTCAATTTTTTCGGGATCCATAATGACCCTCCTTCCTATTTGCGATATTACACCAAACTATTCCAAAACACCACGAATTCGTCTAATTCCTGCAGCTGAAGCTTTCTCCTTAACTATTCTAAATACTCCTTCAATATCTCCAGTGTTTTCAACGTGAGGGCCACCACAGAATTCCATAGAAAATGCACCGTTCAATTCTCCAATTGAATACACATTAACCATATCTGGATAGTTCTGCCCGAACTCTTGTTCTGCCCCGAGCTTCTCGGCCTCCTCCTTAGGCATTGTTGTTTTCACAACGGGTACCTTCTCTTGAATCTTTTCATTAACAATTTTCTCAACTTCTTCTTTTTGCTCATCAGTAAGTTTCTCGTCGTGTGAGAAATCAATTCGTAGTCTCTCCCCGGTTATATTACTACCCCGTTGTTTAACGTGATCTCCTAAAACAATTTGAAGTGCCTTTAGAAGAATATGATGAGTAGTGTGAAGTGCGGTTGTTTTCTCATCAGTGTCAGCTAGTCCACCCTTAAACTTTTGCTCGGCTCCAGCTCTACTTTTCTCTTGATGGTCTTTCATAAGTAAACGAAAGGCATCGGTATCAATTGTAATTCCCTTCTCTTCTGCTAATTCTTCAGTTAATTCAATTGGAAAACCATAAGAGCTAAAGAGAGTAAAGGATTGCTCAGGAGAGATGCTTCCGGACTCAGCCAATTTTTCAAATTCTTTTAATCCTTTTGAAAGAGTTGAGGTAAATCTAGTCTCTTCTGTTGAAATGTGATTTTCAATTTCCTCGCTCTTTTGAGTTAGCTCAGGATACTGCTGGGAATACGTTTGGATAAGTGCAGGAACAAAGGATGAAAGAGTAGTATTTGGAGATAATTTATTCAATCTAACTACGCTTCTTCTAATCAGTCTTCGTGCAAAGTAGCCTTGTTCCGTATTAGATGGAATTACACCGTCTGCGATCATAAAGACAACTCCGCGAAGATGATCCGCAATTACCCTAAAATCCTCAATGTTGTTCTTATACTCACCTTCAAGTGCATTAATAGTAACTGAGAGTGAATCAGCCGCTAAAAACACATCAGGCTCGTTGTTTGCGGCTGCCGTAATTCTCTCAAGCCCTCCACCGAAGTCTACATTTCTTTTCTCAAGCTTTTCAAATCCACCATCCTTTTTTATATACTCCATGAAAACGGAATTTCCAATTTCAAGGAATCTTCCACAGTCACAGTTTGGATGACAGAACTCTCCAAAAGAAGAATCGTGTTCTCCACCAAAGTCATAAAATATTTCAGAATCTGGTCCACCTAACTCACCTTCAGGCATGTTGGAAGGAACTCCTGAACGACTCCACCAGTTTTTCTTTGAATCATAGGTAAAGATACGCTCACCTTCTTTCATTCCTCGTACGTAGCCGTTCTCTTCACTTCCCATAACCCCCACTCCGTTAGAAAGGTTCTCTTCTAAAAATAGTTTCTCCCATATTTCAATTGATTCAGCGTCACGAGGAATCTCTTCATCCCCTTCAAATACAGTTACGTAAAGATTCTGTGGGTCCAAGCCAATCTCCTTCGTTAGAAATTCAAAAATCCAAGGAAGTTGCTCTTCCTTGAAGTAGTCTCCCAAAGACCAGTTACCAAGCATTTCAAAAAACGTAGTATGGCGGTTGTCGCCAACTTCTTCTATATCGTCTGCTCGGAATGCTTTTTGTGAGTTTACAAGACGGCTTCCCTTAGGATGCTCTTCACCTAATAGGTACGGAACAAGAGGTTGCATACCACTTCCTGTAAAAAGAGTTGTAGGGTCGTTCTCTGGAACAATTGAGGACGACGGAATAACAGCGTGGTTACGCTTAGAGTAAAAATCTAAAAACTTTTGCCGAATTGTATTAGTGTCCATTTTAAATAAATCCAAAGTGAGATATTTCCAGTACGTAACCCACAATCATTAAAAGAACTCCTAAGAAGGCTATAAACTGCTCTCTCCTCATTTCCATGAGAACAATACCGTCAATACGCTTTTCTTTAGTAATTTTTCCATGAACTAAGATAACAGAAGTACCAAGAAGTACTTTTCCAATTAGACCTAGTGTTAATCCAAGAAATAACATGAGTACAGCATAGCATTTTTGCGAATGGTCGCAAAAGCGCTATACTCACATCATGAAATTTCAAACACATACATTAAAGAACGGCCTAAAGGTGTTACTATCTCCCTCTAGTGGAGAAGGCTCCGTAACTATTATGGCTATGACAGGAACAGGTTCACGTTACGAAAGTGAAAAAGAAAACGGAATATCACATTTTCTGGAACACATGGTGTTTAAGGGAAGTAAGAACTATCCAAATATGAAAAGTATAGCTGAAGAATTGGATGGAGTTGGTGGTATGTTCAATGCTTTTACTGGAAAGGACCACACGGCGTATTACTCAAAGGTAGATAAAAGACATTTTGAAACAGCATTTAATGTCGTTTCAGATATTTTTTTGAATCCCAAGTTTCCAGCAGCTGAAATTAAGAGAGAAAAAGGAACAATAATTGAAGAGATAAACATGTATAAAGATATACCTGTGCGTAATGTATTAGATGACGCAGACGAAACTATTTTCGGCAAAGACAACCCGCTTGGAAGAACAATAATCGGATCAAAGAAAAACATTCTTGCCTTCACAAGAAAAGACTTTGTAACGTACTTTGAGAAAAATTACGTAGCTGGAAACTCAGCAATATGTATTACAGGTTCGTTTTCAGAAAAGAAAGCTCTTTCAATGGCAAAAAAGACTTTTGCAAACATGCGTGTAGGAGATGTTCCAAGGCACGAAGAATATGTTCATGAACAAAACTCACCCAGGATTAATTTACATTACAAAAAAACAGATCAAACTCATATGGTTGTTTGCCTACCTTCGTATGAATTAAATAATAAAAAGGAGGTTATAGCTGAAGTGCTTTCGACAATCTTAGGGGGAGGAATGTCTAGTCGATTGTTCGCTCAAGTACGAGAGCGAAGAGGTCTTGCGTACTACGTTAGAGCTGACCAGGACAGCTATACCGATATTGGTAGTCTGTGTATACGAGCAGGCGTTTCTAACACAGCAGTGAATGAAGCATTAAAAGTAATCCTAAATGAGGTTTCAAGTATGAAAAAAGGAGTTTCGGCAAAGGAGTTAAAGAAAGCAAAAGAATATATCAAAGGAACAACCGCACTTTCATTAGATACTACTGACGCGCAAGCCGCACACATTGGCTATACCACCCTGGTTCGAAAAAGCACAAAGGATTTGAGTGTGTTCAACAAGGCAATTGATAAAGTAACAGCAAAACAAGTTAAAGACCTAGCAAAGGAGCTTCTTGTTACTAACAAGTTAAATCTAACTATTATTGGTCCTCACAAGGATGAAAAGAAGTTTTTGAAGTTGCTTAAAGTTTAACTCTTTACATAAGGTCGTTTTTATTGTACTATCTATTTAGACGAAACAAAAAGGATACATAAACATAATGCAAACTGCATCTGAAAAAGCTACCAATCTTCTTGGGGCTAACTGCATAACACCCCATATGGTTGAATCCAGCATAGGACTTCCCTATGAGGAGGAATGTCTCCATAGATTGGAAAGCGATATTTTGCCGGACGCAAAGCTGATGCGCATGAAAGCATCTAACTACATGCTCATACCAGGTCCTCCGGCGGCATTGTCTCTATCGGACATGTACGCGATGAACCCTGACTGGTTTCGCACATCAAGAGATCCTTGGTTTGCGAACGAAGACTTTTACACGGAGCCGGCAGCGCATTGTAAGTGGCTGGCACTTGGGCAAGAAACGTTGTCCAAGTCTTACGGAAAAAGTTTTATGCGGCAAAAAGAACTATTGCTACGTGATGAAATGGTTCCGAAAGTTGCTGAAGTTGTGTGGGCCATGGTGGTGTTAAATGAAGTCCTCGGAGTGCGGTTTCTCAACCGCACTCAAGTGCGAACGTTCTCACGTGCAAAAGGCGATCAGCATGTGGACTGTGGCAACACAGCATTAGGCGTCACAATTAGGGCTTATCTGGGCGAACGAGGACTGTCAAACATCGGCATGGTTCCAAAGCTACGCCTTGCAGCTTAAAAATCCTGAAGGTCCCGTATTTATACGGGGCTTTCCTATTTCCTCTTTGTAAGAGCCCCCTCTTTCTTCAACAAAGCCCTCTTTTTCTCAATCCCTCCGCGATTGTAACCACCCAAGGTACCGTCTGATTTAATAACTCGATGACACGGTACGTCTTTAAGGTAATTTTTAGACATTATTGTACCCACGGCACGTGCCGCCCAAGGAGATCCTGCAGCTAGTGCTACTTCTTTATAAGTTCTTGTCTTTCCTTTGGGTATTTTACGAACAACATTTTGAACGCGTTCTGTAAAAGTAATTTCCTTTTCCATATTGCCATATTAAAACAAAAAACTCGGCAGTGTCCAGAGACTGCCGAGTTTAAGTTTTTAGTCACACTTTTAGATAGTGCCACGCATCTTCATAGGGCTGCGTATTTATTACTGGTAGTTTGACAGTGTCACGCTCCAAAGGGAAGTACAGAGTTCGTGTTACACCTCTACTTTGGACGGTAAATAGTAAATCACAAAGGAGTTTCGCTGGAAACACAAAAAATCGACTTTTGAAACCAGGCACCTCAACATGTACAATTTGAAACTTAACTTTACGAAGTTGGTTGCTCGCGAACATAACTTTGGCGTAAGCGGTTGCTCCTTTGGTAGAACTTGCGTCGAAATGCTGTACTTTCACGCAGCGTCCAGCACACACGTGGCCGTTGATGATTAGGTTTCTTGTGTGCAGTAGCACTATTGAACGTTGCATTCTGGGTGCACATCTGACATCAAGGTCGTTTTTTTCTGCTCGTAGTGCAATAGATTGGAGCCGCTCTGGAAAAGCCTTGTCTTTATGCAACTTCCTTTTCGCGGCCTCTTGAGTACTTTTCGTGCGGGCCCTCTGCAAAGAATTCCCGCTCTTGCCCCTTGAGAAAACCTTGAAATAGCGGTTGTACATAACTCGCACAGCTTCGCGTGAAATGCCCAGAATGGTAGCTATCTCCTGGAAAGATTTGGAATTATTTTTGAAGATTTCAAATAATTCATCGAAGGAGAAGACTCCATTTGATTTTCTACGCTTATTCCTGCTCTTAAGATGCAAAGCTCGCATCTCTTTAACCTCTGGGTGATCCAGGGTGTATGGTAACTCGGGCATAGTAGTACCCCTTTTCTATCTAAATGTTGAATTGACAATTGATCCTGCGTTTTTTATACCACACTAAGTATATATATGCACTAAAATAGAGTTTTCTTTTCAGCCACTCTCTCCTCTTTGTTTTTAAGTAAACTTTTCCCTGCTGCTTCTCTGTATCTACAGTAGTCGCAATCCTCGTTTGACTTTGGAACACGAGGATCATCTAAGCAAGTTTTAATATTTAAAAGAGTTTGCTCAATCCAACTGGCGTCTCCCGTGTATTCAATCAAGGTAGTTTCAAAGACTAGCTTATTTCCAAATGATTTCTCATCGGTGCTAGCATTTGCATAAACAAAGTATCCTTTGTCTGAAACTTCAAATCCTTTTTGGCGTAGTAGCCATTGATATATTTCCATCTGTCGTTTGTACCCTATATGCCAATCTTGATCTAGTGCTTCAATCTTTCCGTCTTTACTGGTTGCTTTGTAGTCCACTATGTATAGAACACCTTCCTTATCAACCCATATATCATCCACAGCACCACACACGGTCACTCCAGTAGGTTTATGGTCAATTGCTATACCTTTAAAGTTCTCTCTCCACTCGTTCATAGAATCATGGGCAAACGGAACAAGATCAACTCCATATTGAGTCATTATTGGGTGTGCAGTCTTTGCTTTACGGTGAACATCGAATTCTTTTTTAAAAAGGGTATCTACCGCTGAGTTTATATTAAAAGGAAAGCCCGGTGGCCTAGCAGTGCCGAGTTTGTTGTCGACGTAGAAACATTTAGGACAGTTAGTAAAGAGATCTATCTTAGAGCGAGACAGACGCCATCTACCACCTCCGTAGTTCCAGTTAGGATTTCTATTTGGTTTATAAAAACCAGACATACCTATTCGTCGATTGGATCAACATTATGTCGACCAAAACGTACTTTAATTTTCGCTTCGATAAACCAGACGGCAGTGAAGATAAACAGAGTCAAGAGTGTAGTGTAGGCTGCTATTGAGTAAAGTCCAAAACCGACTCCCACTCCAACGCCTGCTGAAATCCACATACCAGCGGCGGTCGTCAGTCCTCTCATTATATTTTGTCTAAACAGAATTAATCCAGCCCCGATAAATCCAATTCCTGTAATTATTGCCGAAGTAACGCGCATAGGATCGAAGTTAACCTTTCCTAAGTACTGTGTTGTTACTACGACAGATATAACAGTAAAGAGACAAGCGCCTAATGAAATTAGTGCAAAGGTTCGCATTCCGGCACTCTTTCCTGCAACTGAACGTTCAGCACCAAGAAGAAGTCCTAAGAAAGCGGCTAGTCCTAGTTGGAAAAATATAGTTAGTGTTGTTGGGTCTATTTCAAAAAACATAATTAGTTTGTTTTAAAAGAACTGATAACTGGATTGTTACTTGAGTCTCTAACAGGAAAGTCATCCTTAAGACTAAACTGAGAATCTCCACTGTCTGAATATATTACTACCCAGTATGTTTGACCGGTAAGGGTTTCTCTTAAGAGTGGTATAGAAACACTAGTGTGAGTTCCCGCATCTCGTCTAACTGCACCAAGTGCATTGCCGATAAAATCTTTATTCTCTTCGTGAATTGAAATCCATCCGTCTTCCATAAGTTCAATTGAGGAGATTACAACTACACCTCCGGCTGCTTGATCTCTAACATCTATAACGGAACTTTCTACAACATCCTCAGGTGAGTCTTCAAGTACTGTTCTTTCAACGTGAGAAACACTCTCAGGTGCTGATTCAACTGCTGGTGCTTCAATATTAGATTTATTAACGTAGGAATTCCACCCTAGTATTATAAGGACACCTACGAGCACTCCGCCAACGAAGCTTGAAATTAATTTAGTCATATTCATATTATTACTCATGTTTCTCAGGAGAGCAAAGTTCTTTAATTTCATTTCGAACAGACTCCGCTCTATCTCCATGTATTCCGTATCTCTTTAGGTCTTCATCTGAAGTTTTAATCTGTCGACAAAGAACTAAGTCATCATCCATAAGAGCACGTTTTTCCCCGTGAGTTAGAGAAGTTAATGCGGTAAGTGGATGAACTCCGGCTTCGTCTATTAATACTTCAAGACCACGTCCGCGTGGGTAGTCCCACCCAAGAAGATTCATTTTGGCACAATCACCGAAGCGCGCAGCGTTCCGTGTAAAGCGAGTGTTTGTTATCAACCACCCTTCCCCTATCTTGTCTCCAGTATTAGAAAGATCATCAAAACGAGCCTTTACGTAAAGTGCTACTTTCATGTCTGTTTTAATTCCCAAGCTATTGTGAAATTTAACCTCGGCCGCCATTTTCTTTCCGTTGTGGTTGGCCATGATGTCTACTTCGTGAGGAGCACATTTACCTTGAGCGGCAACTCCTGTTTTCACATCTTCGTAGCCAAGTTCTTTTAGAATTTGTGCAACAAAACGTTCAAATGGAAATCCGGAGGGGCCAAGACCAAGAACTGCTCTTTTAACTGAGTAGCGAGCAGCCACTGGTTGTTTTTCAACATCCCTAAGCATTTTAAAGGCTCGTTCGTATATTTCTTGAGTGGTAATACCTTCGTGGAGTTTAGATGTTGTGTATTCAATTATTTTCTCGATTACTTCCTTCGTAGCACCTACCCTCTTTAAAGAACGTTCTAATTTGGATTCGTTGAAAGGTTCTTGCTCCCCGTTACTTTTAGTAATAAGTGTTGTCATTGGTAGAAGTATATATCACCGCGGCAGTAGTACCTAGAAGCGACTGTAGAAATATACGAATTTGCGATATGCGTTATAATGTGCGCAACGTGATTACATTTAAGGACATAAAAACTGAGTACTCAGGACTAGTTTGGATAATTTCTGGTCTGATTTTTCTTTTATACATAGTGTTAATTATGGCAGGGCAAATATTGCCAGGAGCGGAAAAAGTTGTAGCCTATGCTACTTCTATCCCACCCTCTTACCTATTTGGTGTAGCCTTTCTTGTGATTTTCTTCGAAGGCCTTTATATAGTTGGTACTTTTTTTCCTGGAGCTGGTCTAATTCTTCTGTTGGCAGCTCTGTCTGGAGCTAACGGGGCGACTTTTTTTCTCATGACAAGTTTCGTGCTTTTTCTTGGGTGGAGTCTGGCTGGGCTAGTAAATATAGTCTTGGCGAGTCTGTACTATAAAAATGTTCTAAAGGGAGGACATGATGACGATATTGAAGTTCACGGAAGAGCATGGGCTACTTGGCTTCCTTCCTTTCGGGCGAGTTACGAAGTAGCGCAGGTAGTAGACGGGTGTAATCCAGTGAAGGTCTTAACTTCATCTATTCGGGTTAAAGCAATTGTTTGTTTCGTAATGGCACTAATTGTTTTCGTATCCACTTATTTTATA
>NVTG01000023.1 GCA_002401495.1 Candidatus Kaiserbacteria bacterium | reverse complement strand
TACACCAACAAATCCCCACTCTTCTGAAAAGGAGGCAAATATAAAGTCAGTCTCATACTCTGGAAGGAACTGTAACTTACTTTGAGTTCCGTAACCTATTCCCTTCCCAAACAACTCCCCTGAACCTACCGCTATGGTTGATTGATATGCGTTGTATCCAGTACCACGGATGTCTGCAAGAGGGTGAATGAATGTAAGGATTCTATCCTTTTGGTAATCGGCAAATACGAAGGCCCACATACCAGCAACTGATATTATTCCCGTTAACAACACTACAACTAAATGTTTTTTCGAAATACCAGAAACGAGCACCATTCCAAACCATACAAAGAAAATCATTATCGCGGACCCGAAGTCTGGCTGTAATAGTATTAAGGCGAATAAAATAAAGGAATACACTCCAGAGACTAATATATGTCTAATGTGTGCTATTTCTATGTGACGACGAGTGAAATATTTAGCTAGAAGTGCAATTATCGCAAGCTTTGCATACTCCGCAGGTTGTACCGCAAAACCACCAAAGTTAAACCTACTTTGAGCACCTTTAACAACATCCCCAAAGACAAATACCGCTAACAGTAATATTACGGTTATACCAAAAAGTAGCGTAACAACGCTCGTTCTTCGTAAAAATCTGAAATCTATGAAGCTAAATGCAAAAAATACTACTAAAGAAATTCCTAACCATATAATTTGCTTCTCAAAGAAAATGCTGTTTTCCACATAGGCATTCATCGTAACGAGTCCTGCTACTGTTATAAGTAAAGCAGAAGTAAAAAGTAGCGTGTCAATGTGCCCTATGTATTTTAAAGATAGAGTGCGCATATAGAACTACTTTGGAATCGCAAGAGGTACTATATCAATGCGCGCTATATCAGATGAAAAGCCCTCTGGCCAAGTAAATGCAATGGTTTTCTTTTCGTCTGCCTTTAATCTTTCAACTAAAGTTCTTGATGAGGCAATCGCATTACCATTTGAATCAAATATTGTTGCGATAAATACTATATTTTTTCTGGATTCAAATAAATTGTTACGAACATCTGCATCTATTCTAGGAGACGTATTTGCATTACTGATTCTTGTATTGTTAATCGTTATACCTCTTGCTGAATCTTGCATCTTCTCCCAAGCAAAGTCGTTAACAAAACTAAAGAATGTTCTAACTGGAATACGTTTTCCTGTATCAATTCTGCTTTCAAAAATTGGAAATACTTTCCCGGGTGGAACGGATACCCGTCCAAAGCGCTCCCCTATGATAACGTTCTGCGCGTCGTAGAATTTAAATTGATACACCGCATCCTTCACTCCTGCCTCTTGATTGGGATTTTCAATGTATGCTACTGCATTATAAAAACCATCTCTAACTTCGAATGTTCGTGCCCATAAAATAGTGTGGGGAATAACCGTACTTTCATCTAAAAGTGTACATGGTCCTCCAAGGTCTACACTCACTTCACCTTGGTTTTTCTTACCATCAAAACATGTTGGCTTATCGTAGGACGTGATCAATATATATGGAGTTATTGTAAAAAAAAGAAATAAGAAGATTCCTCCTGCGTACATTGTTTGTCGTCTTCTTGCCCATTGGGAAGTTGCCATAGACACTAGTATAACAAAAAGCACACCGTTTCGGTGTGCTTTTTGTTGTTCAAATACTCTATGTTGGCGTTGAGCTACTCTTGCCTTTACGACTACCATCGCCTCAGAAGGGCTTAACTTCTGTGTTCGGAATGAGAACAGGTGTACCCCCTTCGATGAAACACCAACATACAATATTCGAACTTGTACATATACTTGAATGTGAGTCCTTATGAAAAGGACTGAAGTAATGAGGGCAAGGAAACCTTGCTATCATGTTGCCGGTTCTTGAGGGAACGAAAGCAATCCACGACACCCCAGAACGGAGCCTCTTCACATTCAAACATACGTACAAATACGTACTACATAACACTGAAATCGACACACAGAATTTTTAACAAAGCTGTTAGAGAACTCCATACAGGAAACTCCTCGATGAATTAGTACACCTCGGCTGAGCATATCGCTATGCTTACACCTAGTGCCTATCAACGTAGTAGTCTCCTACGGATCTCAAATGATTTCTTATCTTGAAGTTGGCTTCCCGCTTAGATGCTTTCAGCGGTTATCCATTCCCGACATAGCTACTCGACAATGCTTCTGGTGAAACAGCCGATAGACCAGAGGTCAGTTCATCCCGGTCCTCTCGTACTAGGGACAAATCTTCTCAAAAATCGACGCCTGCAGCGGATTATGACCAACCTGTCTCACGCTGTGTTGTGGTCATACACTTGGACTATATCTTCAACTTCTGTAAACAGTAAGTTGGTTAGCGTCTAGTCTCTACGGGGTCAATTACGACTTCCCTCGGTATTGTCTAACTCTCTGCTAAGAAAGTTCGATTTCACCGATATAGCTAACTTAAGCAACTAAATATTTCTACTTAGTGCCGCCGTGATGATGTCTTTTAAATTCAATTTGAATTTAGCCTCGGATTCAGACTGTTGAGAAGTCGTAATAAAACAACTTCTCAACGGTCTGAACCCAGCTCGCGTACCTTTTTAATTGGCGAACAGCCAAACCCTTGGGACCTTCTCCAGCCCCAGGATAAGGTGAGCCGACATCGAGGTGCCGAACACCGCCGGCGATATGAACTCTTAGGCGGTACCAGCCTGTTATCCCCAGGGTAACTTTTATCCGTTAATCTCCAGCTGCATCTAATGCAAACTGTCGGTTCACTATGTTCCGCTTTCGCGCCTGCTTGACACGTACGTCTTGCAGTCAAGCTCTCTTATGCCATTACACTATCGGCACGGTTTCCATCCGCGCCTAGAGAACCTTTAAACTCCTCCGTTACTTTTTAGGAGGATAGCGCCCCACTAAAACTACCTGCCACATACTGTCTCGATGAGGTTTTTCCTCACTGGTTAGGAGACGCATAAACAAAGGATGGTATTTCACTGACGGCTCAACAACTCCCAAAAGAATTGCATCAAAGCCTCCCATCTATTCTACGCATTGTTTACACGCCCCCAATATGAAGCTGTAGTAAAGCTCCTGGGGTCTTTCCGTCCTGCTGCAGGTATCCGGCATCTTTACCGGAATTGCATTTTCACCGGGCAGTTCCTCGAGACAGTGTCCCAGTCGTTACGCCATTCGTGCACGTCTACAATTACTAGACAAGGAATTACGCTCTCCGTTTCCTATATACGGTTGGACTATATCTTCATCCCAAAGGGATGTTTGGCGTTTAGTCTCTACGGGGTCAATTACGACTTCCCTCGGTGTTCTCTCGCGTGCGCGAGTTTTTCACCGATATAGCCAAATGTTTTTGGACCCTCCATGTATTGCTACATAGTGAGGCAACTTTTGCGTTTTTTTAGTTTATCTTTTCGTTCCATAACAGTCCTAGTCCTTTGTCCAAGCACAAAGTGCCAGGACAAACCTTAGGACCGTTATAGTTACGGCCGACATTCACCGGGGCTTACATAGCCCAGCAAACAGAGTAAACTCCATTCACCATCCATGTTTAACCTTCCGGCATTGGTCAGGCGTCACCCCCTATACATCCTCTTACGAGTTCGCAGGGAGCTGTGTTTTTGATAAACAGTCGCCAGGACTCTTTCGCTGCGGCCTACATAACCCGAAGGTATGCAGGCGGACCTTATCCCTAAGTTACGGTCGCTGTTTTGCCGAGTTCCTTGAGGAACTTTCACCCGTTCGCCTTAGTCTTCTCGACTCTACCACCTGTGTTGGTTTGCGGTACGGTCCACACATAATTAAGCTTAGAAGCTTTTCTTGGAGGGCTCTTCGCACGAATTCATTTCTGCAAAACAGAAACGTTTCTTCGGCTCTCGGAAGTATGTGATACACGGATTTGCCTATGTATCCTCCCTTGGAGCAAAAAACATCAATCCAATAAGATGCTCGTACTTGTTTCCCCCGTCACTCCATCGCATTATGCGCAGGTTACGGAATATTAACCGTATGTCCATCGCCTCCCCCGTTCGGGATCGGCTTAGGCCCGACTAACCCTGAGCTGATCTTCATAGCCCAGGAAACCTCGGTATTTCGGCGTGCGAGACTCTCACTCGCAATGTGGTTACTCGTGCCAACATTATCACTTCCATATGCTCCAGCGTGGGTCACCCCTTCGCCTTCATAGCCAATGGAACGCTCTCCTACCGCTCACGGATTTCATTGAAGATTCAAACGTCTGTTTGAAAAAAGATTTGATTGAGACAAGTCCTTTAGTAGGAGTTGCCCTTACTTCGGTGCAACACCACGATACAGCTGGTCACTTATATTTTATTATATGTGCCTGTCTGTGACTTCGATGTGCCTTGCGAGCTACCATCGAAAGATCAATCGTGTGATTGTCTCAATCAAATGTATTTTGGAGCGGGTGATGAGATTCGAACTCACGACCTCCAGGTATCAACAGAAACCAATCAAGATTTCCTACCCCCGGTACTCTACCACTGAGCTACACCCGCCAAAATACAAAAGAACTATATTTTCTTCAATGAAATCCACAAGCCCGCGTTTTCGGTACGATACTTAACCCCGATCATCTTCGGCGCAAGGTCTCTGAATGAGTGAGCTGTTACGCTATCTTTAAAGGGTGGCTGCTTCTAAGCCAACCTCCTCATTGTCGGAGAAACCTCACCTCCTCATTTGTACTTAGTATCAATTTAGGGACCTTAAACTGCGATCTGGGCTGTTTCCCTTTCGAGCACAGGAGCTTCGCCCCCTGACTCTAACTGCCGTGTTTTTAATCTCTGGTATTCGGAGTTTGATAGGAGTGACGAGCTTTCGCCCTATTCACACCTGCCAGTGCTCTACCCCCAGAGGGAACACACGACGCTAACCCTAAAGCTATTTCGGAGAGAACCAGCTATTACCAGGTTCGATTAGCTTTTCACTCCATACCACAAGTCATCCGAGTGCGTTACGCGACACAACGGTTCGGGCCTCCAGAGTTCTTTCGAACTCCTTCACCCTGCTCATGGTAAGCTCACCTGATTTCGGGTCTTATACATACGACTATTAGTTCGCACTATTAATACTCGCTTTCGCTGTGACTCCACACGATAAGTGCTTAGCCAGCCATATACATAAACTCGTTGGCTCATTCTTCAATAGGCACGCCGTTGAGGTTCAAGACCTCTTCGACTCCTTGTAGACATATGGTTTCAGTTCTATTTCACTCCCCTAACCGGGGTTCTTTTCACCTTTCCCTCACGGTACTTGTTCACTATCGATCTGAATGAATATTTAGCCTTACCAGTTAGTACTGGTGGATTCACTCGGGCTATTCGTGTCCCGAGCTACTCAAGAATATTAGCTAAAGAGTCTAGATTGTTTTCAAGTACGGGACTATTACCCTCTAGGGTCAACCTTCCCAGGTTGTTCCTTTAACAACTAGTTTTGTAACTCTTCCTACATAAATGCAGCACTAATACCTTACAACCCCCCTACGCAAGCGCAGAGGTTTGGGCTTCTTCCGTTTCGCTCGCCGCTACTAAGGAAATACTTATTAGTTTCTATTCCTCTGGGTACTAAGATGTTTCAATTCCCCAGGTTTGCCCCTCGTATCAAGTACGAGGTCATCGAGTATTGCTCGATGGGGTTCCCCCATTCAGAGATTTCCGGATCAAAGGTTGTTTGGCACCTCCCCGAAACTTATCGCAGCCAGACCACGTCTTTCGTCGCTTCATTCAGTCAAGGCATCCACCATACGCCCTTAATGGAACTTCCTGTAAGGAGTTCCACTAACTGCTTTGTTTGTGTCTTAACACTTGTTCATAAACAAGAACCACTTCCCATTTATGAACGGTTTGAAACTACCTGGTTGCCCGGTGAGGCTACCAATAGTAGTTTCGTTTCAATGTCACTTAATTAAAAGTGACAAAATGCAATGTGCGTCCTATACGGAAAGACCCGTGGTCGGCTAAGACCAATGAATCAAATAGGACGACACTATTCTGCATGTCGATTTCAATGTTATGTAATTTTCAAAGTTCAGACGTATTCGGGAAATAAAAAAAGCCGCGTTGGCGGCCTAGATGCTTTAATTAAAAAGGCACCTTAACGGCTCGCTTTTCGGTTGGTTTTATTACTCATATACGTGGCCGATATTGTATATCAGTGAGGGAAAAAGTCAACGTAAAAAAGGGGCTTAACGTAAGTCTTGCCCCCTTTTCTATTCTTGCCACCAATGAACTTCTGCCTTGCATTTCATACAAGTGATTCCGTACTCAATTGTTTCCTCACCATGCTCTGGACAGTCATCAGAAATACCCACTAGTTCACCATTAAGAAACTCGCAATGGCACTTCCGAGGGCATGTGCAATCTGGCTGTGGCTGATCATCTTGTGCCATAGTTTTTCCTCCTGTTTACCATCCTAGCAAATTTCCTAATACAAAACACCCGCCTCACGGCGGGTGTTTTGAAAGCTATAATAGCGAGTGCTATTTGTGGCTTATCTCTGCACGCAATTGTTCTAGGTATTTTGCAGCAGCATTCTGACCACCAAGTCCGAACGCAAGTCCGA
Organism: Candidatus Kaiserbacteria bacterium; assembly: GCA_002401495.1. The sequence continues at coordinate 9,318 of NVTG01000023.1, read as the reverse complement.
ATCCTAATGCGAGTGCAACAACAACTCCAGCAAACAATGTTTGTACAAATGCAGCAGCAACATTTAACTGTGCTAATGCGGCAAGAAGTGCAAAGATCCAGATGGACCATTTTGCTACACTTCCGATGAAGTGAGCGCTTCGCATTTCTGCAGCTTTTGCTGCTCCTGTAACAAAGTTCTTTACGAACTCAGCAAGTACAGCTGCGATCAAAAGGATCATTACAGCTACAATTACTTGTGGCAAGTACAAGAGTACTACTTCCTGAAGGAAGGTTCCTACTTGTTGTAACCCAAGAACTTCCACAGCTGCCATTAGGAATACTATGATAACGAACCATTTTACTAGTCCGCCAAGTAGTCCACCTGCGCTTAGCGTGAATCCTCCTCGATTAATTGCCTCTTCTAATCCTGCGCTTCTTAGGGCGTTGTCGATCTTAAGAGCGTCTGTAACTTGCGCTACAACACGTCCTAAAATAGCTCCAACGATCCATCCGATAGCGAAGATAACTATTGCTACTACGATGTTTGGTACGAAAACTACAAAGTTTAACCAAACCTCTTGGAAAGACTGCTGTATCGCAGCAGCCCATGATTGAATCAACATAACGTATTTTTTGCCTAGGCGTTATATATTTGAAATCTTAATAATAGTTTTTACGACCTAAGTTAATAATACCACCCAGAATGGCGGTATTTTTAGAGGCTGTGGAGTAGTTTAGAACTCAACTTTGCGAGTCTTTCGCATATGAGTGTCCTTCCAGCTGGCGCCTAGCTTATCTACTATGATTTGATGAGGATAATCCAATACATCTCGTATTAAACGATCATATACTCCTAGTCTGTAATTAAAATCTGTAGTTGTAAAAGCCGTATAACTTAGCTCTTTGCCCATTTTTGCCTCTAATTCGCTTATAGCCGCCTTTAGTCTTGTTTCCTTAATAGCATCTCCGACAATTAAAATATCTACCCTACTATTTGGATCTCGTATAAATTCACCTGCAACTAAAATTAATTTAATCTTTCCAGTGCGACCTAGTCTTTTTTCAATATCAGCATCGTCGGTTGGATCAATGTTTAGGATAAAGCTACGCAAAGACAGTAATTCAGAAAACGAACGGTCTATGATAAAACCAGGTGATTTCTTTTTAGTTTCTTTTTTATTCTTTCCACTTCCCTTGTACGTACTTACAGTTGTCTGCTCTTTCTTAAGTAATCCAATCTTTACAAAAAGATTGAGTTCCTTACGAACTGTATTTGGATGAACTTTGGATCTTTTAGTTACATCATCTACCGTGTAGTTGGTTGTGAGATTTGAAAGAAACAAGCGTAATATCTTCACGCGAGCAGTACTTCCAAATAATGCACTCAACATATCATTCATGTTCGAAATATTACCTCATACACAAAACCCGCACAAGCTGTGCGGGTTTTGTACTCAAAAAGAAATATTTATTATTTCAATTCAACAACGGCTCCTGCTTCCATTAAAGCTGTCTTCATTTCTTCAGCTTCTTCTGTCTTTACACCACTCTTAAGATCAACTGGTGCTGATTCAACAAGATCCTTAGCTTCTTTAAGTCCAAGACCTAGAGTTGCTTTAACTGCTTTGATAACTCCAATCTTTGAGTCACCAATTGAGACAAGGTGAACAATGTAGTCACTCTTCTCTTCAGCGGCAGCGCCAGCGTCGGCACCTCCTGAGACAGCAACAGCTGCAGCTGAAACGCCAAACTTCTTTTCTAGAACTTTAACTAGTCCGTGAAGTTCCAATACTGTCATCTTTTCGATTTGCTCGATAAGCTTAACGTATTCTTTAGGTACCTCCACTTCTTCAGCCTCCTCTTCTACTACAGGAGCTTCTTCTTTCTCCTCCTTTACTGGAGTTTCCTCAACAGCAGGAGCTTCTTCTTTAACTTCTTCTGCAACAACCTCTTCTGTTGCTGCTTCATCTTTCTTTTCGTCAGTCATTTTGAATTGCTAGTTAGTAATTATGCTTCCTTCTTTTCAGCAACAGCCGAAAGTGCAACAACCAATCCTTGTATAGGTGAGTTTATAACGTTCGCAAACATTCCTCTCAATGTATCCATTGGTGGGATTGTAGCAATTTCGTTCATTTCAGCGGCATCCATGTATCGCCCCTCAAATATTCCTCCTACAATTGAAAGCTTGTCTTCATACTTCTTTACAAAAGCATGTACTCCACGAGCTGGTGCCGTAGGATCGCTCTTGCCATAGGCAATAGCTATTTCTCCTTCTAACTCAGGTCGATCGCCTTCTGTCTTAATTTCATCAAGAGCTACTCCCATTAGGGTTTTCTTTGCAACAAAGTATGAAACCTCATCGCTTCGTAGTGCGCCTCTTAATGCAGTCTCTTCTCCTACTGAAAGACCATTAAAATGCACAAACACCGTCGAAAGCGACGTTGTAAAGGCATCTTGTAATCGTTCCAATATTTCTTTCTTTTGTTCTTTTGTTTTTGCCATAATTAAAAAAATGGCCAGTAAAAACGGACCAATCTCTAAAAGAGTTGTTCGACCTCGGCACGTCTGACTTAGATTTCTCTAAAGCGCACTATCTTAGATCCGTTAAGGAAGACTATACATAAATAGTGTGAAGTAATCAATAGGTGTTTGACATATCTATATTCTAAGGTACTATCCTAACAGCTTGAATAGAAACTCAACCGAAAGGTGTTTACTATGATTACCGCTAAAGGATACTATACCTTCGTAAAAGGTGTCTACAACTTCATGGCAGATATTGAAAACAGCGAAGAACAGGCCGACCTGGCTGTTCGATGCGTACGTGCTCAATGTGGCTGCCTTTCTGCCGACGATGACGGTCATGGAAACTTGCGATCTGCCAATCTGGTACCTGTTTTGCGAGCAGAGGGGCAGATGTTGGGCATCGTCAATAGTAACGGCGACGTGCTCCCAAAACACACCGATGGAGTTCTAACGGCAATTAATGCATTCTTTGCCGTTAAGACTTTCTCCCATGCGCCCCAGAAGGCTTCGAGAAAACATTCTGCATTACATCTGGTATGAATTTCAAAAGAGCGTCACTGTAACGGTGCCGCTCTTTTACTATTTAAAAAAGAAAAGAGTGGCAGCAGCCTGCTTTAAATCTTCGGATGTAACTTCATAATAATTAACTGCCAAAACAACTCCCATACTAATTGAAAGTATGAATATAAAACCAAAAAGAAAGTTAAAAAATGTACTGTTAAGCATATAAGTTAATATTACGTTTTAATCTGAATAAATCCAATTAAAGAATCTGAAATCATCGTGCGGTGTTGTCGTAGCGGTTCCCTCAAAATATGCTTTAAAATGCGCATCGTCTCCAGAGTGTGAGGAACCTGAGTACGCTCTCCAAAAGGCCATTACAACATTAGATCCATCAGGAAATCGACTATCTATATCACCGTTCTCTGTGGCAATCTCAGCGCTCTGAACATGTATTAACGCCTGTGTTGAACTCCCTACCACTCCTACGTAGGCAGCTCCTCGCCTACTTAGTCCAGAGTCCCATATACCACTTAGATACGTACAATTCCTTGTAGCTATATTTGCAGGTATTGTAGGAGAATATGTTCCTCCTTCGTCAAACGGCGAAGTATAAGGATCACAATAGAATCCAACCTCAGGATACCCCTGACTGCTTTCTTTCTTAACAGTTCCAAATATATTGTTTCCACCTGAATCCTTGTACTGGCTGGAGATTGGGTAACCATCATTCTTTTGCCAGTTTGATGTTGTTGTACCTGGTACATTCACGTCTATTCTTTCCATAGACTCATGGTTTCCTGTACCTTCCCCTGCACACCAACCCGAACATCCTGAAACAGCAGGAGTTTGATCTAATGCGTATGAAATTGAACCGGAAGAAAATTCAAGCAAAAGCTCTTCTCCAGAATCTGAAAGAAGATCCCATGTCTCAATAAGATCAGACGCTCTGGTTGTAACAGATTCTGTCGCTCTTTCAATTAAGTATGTTTTAGATAACCACCAAGGACTTGTTCCAATTGTTCCTGTAAGGGAGAAGTTAATATCATCATCCTCTGAACGTATACGAACGTTACTTAAATCCAATTCGTAACTCGTTCTGTTATACAGCTCGATCCACTCGTGTTCGTCATCTGAAATTGTTCCTCCCCATGCAACTTCGGTAATGATTACAGGACTATCAAACACCTCAACTGAAACTGTATTAGATGCCGTACTATTTCCCACTGCGTCATAAGTTGTAACTATTACGTCAGATGATTGTAGATCCACTAATACGGCTGTGGTGCTAGTTGCGTTAGTAGTTGAAACTTCAACTCCTTCAACGGATATTCCGTAGTGATCTACGTCAGCCACTGCATCCCATGACAAGTTAATAGTTGTACTTCCACCCAAACAATCTCCGTCATTCCTTAATGTGTTTGTACATTCAAGTACTGTGAGTGTTGTTCCAGCTGGTGCAGTAAGGTCAACTGTGATTGTTGTTGCAAATTCAGTGGAATCATCCCCATCAGAATCAGTTTGTTTAAAAGAAATTGCTGTATCTCCTTCAACTAAAGTGCCGCTTGGAACACTCCACGCTCCGGTACCGTCAATTGTAGTAGTTGCAATACTTGCTCCAATTGTAGCGGTCAGAATATTTCCAGCGTCACCTGTTCCGATAAAGGAAACTGATGTTGTTGCAACAGAAAGCGAAGTAGGACTTGTGAGCACTGGCATGTCCGGTAGAAGAACTACCATAACAGATTCAGTAACTTCATCTGAAACGTTTCCGGCTGAATCAGTTGCGGTTACTGATATATTTGTTGTTGCCTCTGGGAAAGTGAAGTCTGAAATTGACCAAGCTCCAGTACCGTCTACTGTAGTTGAAGTTGCAGTACTATTTGCCTGAGTAATTGTAACTGTGGCGTCTGCCTCAGCTGTTCCTGAGAAATCTACGTCTGCGTCATTAAGAGTAACGGAAAAGTCTGAAGGAATTGAGATTACTGGAGCATCCGGTGCCGTGGTGTCAGGAGGTGCTCCTCCACCACCGTAGGCTCCTGTTCCTGGAGTAAAGATAGGATCCGGAAGGACTATAAGTTCTGATGATGTTTCAAATACAATCTTAGGTACAGAAACTGGAGTTGGTTCTGGCACTACGACTTTCTTTGGTTTAAGAACTGGAGGAGTTTCTACCGGTTCATACACAGCCTCCTCCACAGCACTCGCAACCGCTAAGATAACGCTAGCTGGTTGTAATCTCTTTTCTTGATTATACAAAGCTGAATCACGCGCAATAACAGGAACTGGTATTCCGTACGCCTCAGCCGCAAGATAGTACCCGTCCATCTTTTCCTTATTCAATTCATATACGTCGGCCGCAGCAAGAGATGTTACCGCTCCTTTTTTAGAGTCACGAATAAAGGCTAGGGATCTTACGAAACGCTTTGTGTCAGAACGACTTCTGTTCATAGAAAGAAGAACTCTTTCTTGTTTTTCATATTCTACTTCTCTAAAGAAAAGGTCTAGAACTCCCATACCAGAAGAGACTGCGTGCTTCGAAAGCGCGTTCCAGTTTTCAGTGAGGATTTGGTTTTTTTCGTCAGTGAGGAAGTATTCTTCTTTACTACTGTTTGCCCCCCAATCTTTTATCAGCCTTATTCTTACAATTTTCCCATAGTTTCCAACCCCAAAATATTGATCATCTCCACCTATCTTTATAAGATCAAGCTTCAACCCCTCCCTCTTTGGCATCGCGTATTTCTTAAAAATAGTATCCTTGCTCAAAAAGTTCTCTTGTGTGAACTGTGCCGTCTCTGTTATGGCCTGCTCAATGTTTGAAAAATATTTAGCACGTATTCCACTAACCTCCATGCTGTTAGCGCCTAAACTCCTTGTGAAGTCCTCATGGTGGTCTTTATCTCCAATACCCCATTGAGATGGGTGTAAATCTCCTCTCACGTGTGCTGGTACTGTTGCGTCTTGAATTAAGTGGAGTACGTGTCCTAAGGCCTCTGCGGCCCGTTGTTTGTCGCCGTGAGCATATTCATACACCGCTCTTTCCCACGTGTAGTCACCCGCACCCGAAAAGAGAACATCATTAACTTTTAGTTTTCCAAGTCCCCAGCTGGCTTGTCCAACAACATTATTCACCCATTGGGTTGAAGCGTCATTATTTAAAATTCCTACTCCTCGTACAGGATCGTAAAAGTGATTGAAGAATCTCCCTTTATCATCTTCTTCTTTACTTCCTCGAGCTATTGCTGAAGTTTCTGAGAATGAGAAGGTTTCTCCTCTTTGTTTTTCGTATTCAGCAACTATTACCCTGCTTAATTCTGCGTGAGTTGAGACTGTGTATGCTTCAACCTTCAAAAACCCGAAAAGGAGAACTAGCCCTAGTATTATTAACGTTATCGTTGATATTAAATATTTTATAGATCTTCTATTTTCCATATTCCTGTAATTGGGTTCTTAATCAGCATATATACGTAACCTGGGCCTCCATCGATGCTTCCTGTGTAATATTCAAATCTGTCCCCGTCTGGGTACATAGTTCCACCTTTAATTAACTTTATATCTTCGTTTAAGAATGATTCTACAGCACCACTAGTTCTTCCAATTTTAAAATTATCTTTCATCTCCTCGCGCTTCTCAGGAATAAAATAACTCGCCGCCTCATCAGTATCACCTCTCTCTAAGGCTGAAACGAACAGATCCCAAGTCTCCTTCGGAGTCTTACCACCTTTAGTGTCAGCAGCGTACTTTGCCTGAAGAGCAATTTGTTGGGCTTCATATTTAGCGTAATCTGCCATAGCTTGTGCGTAGGCTGCTCTTTGCGGGGCGTAAAAAGCGTAGTTGTCGTATATCAAGTACAACCTCCAAACACTCCACGAAAGCAGAGGGATTAAGATAAGCCAAAACCACCACTTTGTGCGTAGTGTTTTCACAAAATTCATAAGTAAATAATAACATATTCACGAGAGTGAAATTGTGTCTTAATACATGTCAATATTGAACCTCTTAGAAAGTAAGGGTAGTATCGAAGCAGCTGTAATTAAAGCTGCACTTTAAATAATAATTGGGAGGTAAAGAGTATGCTTAGAAGAAAATTCATTTCAGGCGCCGCACTCTCTTTGTGCGCCCCGAGAGCTTTGGCTGCTGGCTGGAGAAACGAGTGGACAACCGCTGAGTTGGTAATATGGATTCTTCTTGATGGATCCGGGAGTATGTATTCTCAACGTGACGAGCCCTTTGATGGTTCTATCGGAAAGCAGCACTATGTTACTCAAAGAGACGGGCACGTACAGGCTTTCTTAGATGAAAGTGTGCAATATGCCCTTCTGGAGCGAAATACAGTTGTGCACGTTCTTATCTGGGCTGGATCAACGGCTGTAGTTCGAGAGATCACCCCAATTGGAGGTCTTGAAATTCACAGCCTTGAAGACTCGGCTCTTTTGGCTGGTATTTTGATGGAGAGAGTTCCTACGTCTTCTTTGTCCAACGACAGTACGAGCCACTTCACAGGATACGACTATATCCTGAAAAGCCCCCAAAGACCGGGTGCAAAAGTGATAATAGATATTGCGACTGACGCTGGTATACTCATTCCAGATCAAAGGAAGAGTATGCAGGTTGTCAGGAACAAGCTCCTTAAAATGGGTGTTACATCCAACGTATTGGCTGTTGATCTGGAGAGAAATCCTATAGCCTTCAGCAGCCTAGAGCAGCATGTGAGCTTCGGTGAAAAAAGTTTTGTTCATACAGCTTCCTTTGGAAGCTATGCGGAGGACATTCAGGACAAATTAGTCCGCGAAATCCTCGCAACTTAGAAACACAAAAAGGGCGACCCTAACCGGCCGCCCTTTTTCCTATCTAAGATTAGAGAATCTCAGATCGTCACACGTCTACTTACTGTGTGCTTTTTAATTGCTCCTGTAGATTTTTAACTTGTTCTAGTGCTGCACTTATCTGAGCCTGCAAAGCTGACATTGTTGTAGAGCTGCTTGTTGAAGGAGTTGTTGTATTCCCAAATACTTCTTGTAGCTTTGCTCTAGTTTTTGGTCCAACATACCCATATCCAGAATCTCCTGGCTTAGCAACACCATGCTTCATCTGAAACTTCTGTACCGCTTTTGCCGTAAGAGAACCAAAGTATTCTGTCTCATTACCTGGTGAACCTGCTCCTGTTGTTGATATTTGTGTGTCAGGAGATGTGTTCAAAAGTTGCTGTAGTCGTTTAATTGATGAGTTAGACATCCCGACATCCATAGAACTTGAGAACATAGCCGATACTCCAGAAGACGACGGAGTTGTTGTAACCGGAGTAGTAGTTACACCAGTTTTCATTGACGCTCTAGTTAGAGGTCCAAAGTATCCAACTGCGGGGCTAATTCCCTTCGCTTCCTGATATTTAGCAAGCGCAGTGCGTGTTGCCGATCCGAAGTATGTTGTCTCATTACCTTGTGATCCTGCACCACTAGCTGTCACACTAAACCCATTTGAGTTTAAGAATTTCTGTAATTCCATTACGTCATTTCCTTTAGCTCCTATGTCGAGACTGCGGCTCCATACATATGTTGTTGGTGCTGCTGGAGTCACTACATTTGTAGTGGCAGGCGTATATACAGGTGCTGAGACTGGGGCCGACGCCGAAGCTGAGGAATTTGATATTATTCCTCCACCTCCAACTACAGAAGAAGACTGAGCAGAGCCCACACACGTTGAAGCGCTGGGTGTAATTGTAACCGTCACTGAATCACCTCCTGAGCCTGAATCTATGAAATGTTCCAATATTGACTCGGTTGAACTACATACATCCGTTCCAACGTATGACTTAGCTGCATTTGAAGCCATTACCTTTCTACCTGATGAAGTTACTCTCAGAAAAGATCCTTCAACAAGATCAAATGAGAAGGTAGATGCTCCAACCGCTAATGATTCAATCGTCGCAGTCGAGCCGTAAATGGTCATGCTCACACTGTTAACGCTTATCGTCACGTCTGTTGTTATCTTCACGTCATCATACGCAGCTTGCGCGGTATACGGAAGAACTGATGCAATTGCAATCGCTATCACAGCTATCGCTATTGATATTCTATATGTGCTTATAGTCATAATTATTTTTCAGTATCGTAGACTTTCGTTATATCAAGTCAATCTACAATAAGTATTATCGTTAATAATAACTACAAGGATTAAGAGCTTACCGCCTTAATAACAGCAAAGTTGATTATTATCGCTCCTGTTTCAGCAGTTCCTGCTGCAACGTTACCGTTGTGAACTGCTATTTCAAACGAACCAGCAGCAACTGTGGTTACGTGTACTATAGTAC
>NVTG01000022.1 GCA_002401495.1 Candidatus Kaiserbacteria bacterium | reverse complement strand
GAAGAAGCCTTTAATAGGCACTTTGAGATTTGTAAAAGGATTTGGTTGGACTATTTGGAAGAACGAAAATAGTTAACCACCGACAGGACGTATCCAATCGGTGGTTTTAGGGTTCTGGCTCTGTTTTTACGCAAGTGGCTCACGCGATGCTGTCCACAAAGCAGTAACGAACAGATCTACTGATTGATCAATAGTCATGCTTTGATCGCCCTTGTGAAATCTTGTCAAGATTCCAGCTGTGTCAATTTCGCCCTCGATCTGCTCGTTCAGCAGACTTTCATAGAACGTGCATAGTTCATGATCTGAGAAATTGACCTTGAGTGCATCGTAAGCTTCTTTAAGCTTCGTCCACGTTTCTAGGCTCCATTTAGCGTGGTAAGCTTTCTTTTCTTGTGGCGTCAGTAAGAGCCACTTAGAGTTTTTCTTGGACATTCTTCCCTCCTCCAAACCTCTTGCGACAATCACAAAGAGTTTTAAGAAGAGAATTTTTCTACTGATATTATGCCATAAAACTGTATTAAATCAAGTAGTTCCTAATTATCCCCACCACCTAACTGACAAAACCGCCTTGTTTAGCGGTTTTGCTGTCTAGTGGCCTAATGTGGACCAGAGAGGACTCGAACCCCCGGCCTCCTCAGTGCAAGTGAGGCGCTCTAGCCAACTGAGCTACTGGCCCAAAACTACTGTTTTGGTTAGGAAATCCACTATTTCCTATACGCGAATATTTTAACCTACTTCCCAGCAATCGCAAGAGTACGCGAAAGGGCGACTCACGCCGCCCTTAAACAAACTCTATCTTAATCGCAACAGGACCCTTGCTATTGGCACTCACCTCAAACGAAACCTCCCTACCTATATCGTTCTCAGAAAGGGACAGGGATGGGAATTCGCTGGAGTAAAAGAAAAGCTTAGGGTTGTTTTTGGTTTTAATGAACCCGTATTTACCTTTCACAACCATGATGATGACACCTGCCTCCCTCCAAATATCTGCTTGGGATTCCGGTAGATCGGGAATGCAAATAGGCGGTCTTAACCCTTTTTGCCTGGCAATCACTTTCAGTTGATACTCAGATGGTCCACTTCGCTTACGCGAATCCCTGTCGATCTTTCTGCGTGTTCTGGTACCCATGACGGTACTCCTTTTGCTAGCTACGTGGACATTATCACAAACTACCCTTTTTTAATAGCTAGAGTAACAACATGATCAAGAAAATCTGGAACCGAAACCCCTACAGCATCAAGCGCTTTAGGTAACAAACACGCCGGTGCCAACCCAGGAAGGGTATTCGTTTCAAGAAAGTATATTCCTGAAGGTGTGATTATAAAATCAGAACGAGAGTAGTGTTCTAACCCAAGAGCCTCATGAATAGCAATTGATGCTTCCTCTATTATCTTCTTTTCAGAAGTCGAAAAATTAGCAGGACATATTTCCTCTGTTGAATCATCATACTTAGAATCATAACTCCAGAAATGCTCAGTGTGTCGAATTTCAACTGGTGGTAATGCGTAAACTCTAGAATCTCTAAAATCGTTCACCACGCCACAAGTTCCCTCTTTACCGGAAATAAATTGTTCAACGATAACAGAATCAGTACTCTCAAACGCATCCGACAACACCCTTGGAAGATCTGAAACAGATTCAGCAATTGCAATTCCTAATGAAGATCCACCACGAAGTGGCTTAACAATATATTTTGGACCGAATTGTGCAAAAACCTTTTGCGCCGCTTCCTTTAAAGAATCATTCTTACGAACCACAAGGAACTCCGGAACTCGAATTCCTGGAATATTCTTAGCAAAAGAATGTGCCTTTGCCTTATTCATAGCCAGAGATGAAGCAAACACCCCAGAACCCGTATACGGCACACGGTGAGCGTCTAAAAGCTTTTGAACTTCTCCGTCTTCACCATATTCACCGTGCAGTGCATTAAAGACAACATCAATACCTCTTAAGGCCTTTTCTGGATTAACCGGTATTCCACGTGAGTGCCATTCACCGTTTTTGGAAATTAGAATATCTTTAACGTTGTATTTTTCTTCAGGAAGATTCTCCAAAACCGTAGCACCTGTAATTAAAGAGATGTCGTATTCATTTGAGGGGCCGCCTCGTAAAACTCCAACGTTTATACGTGTCATTGGTGTAGTTTAGCACGCACTATTAAAAAGAAAGACCCCCAGCAACGAATTGCTGAGAGTCTTTATGGTCACGCTATTTCCCCGAGTTCTTGCAACTTAGCAAGTCGAGAGTATAGGCCACCAGTTTTCGTGAGTGCTGCGTGATCGCCACACTCAACGATAGTTCCATCTTCGATTACACAAATACTATCCGCCGATTGAATGGTGGAAAAGCGATGTGCGATTGCGATTATGGTTAGGTTGGGACGTTTTTTGCGCAAAGTTTCGAGCATAGCTTGAACCTCGCGCTCAGTTGCACTGTCTAGACTCGATGTCGCTTCATCGAGAACTAGAAAACGAGCCCCATGAAGAATGGCAAGATACGCACGCGCAATGCCAACCCTCTGCTTTTGACCGCCCGAAAGTTTAACTCCCTGTTCCCCTACGGTCGTTTTAAGACCGTTCGGAAAAGAGCGATTGTCTTTCAGAGTTTCAGTAAGGCAGGATACCTTTAATGCATCAGCAACTTCTTCATCTGTTGCCTGCGGTGCACCATAGGTGATGTTTTCCCTAAGTGTTGTGTCAAAGATTTGAACGTCTTGTAACACAACCGCAAACAAGCGACGATACCAACTACGATCTAAATAGCGAACATCATGCCCGTCAAGGCTGAGTGTCCCGCTTGAGACATCGTAGGTACGATTAAGTACTTTGGTTAACGTACTTTTCCCAGAACCGCTTGGCCCAACAAGAGCCAACATAGTTCCAGGCTTAATTTGCAGCGAGAAATCCCGAAGAGTTGCCCCCTGCGCATTAGGATAGTTGAAGGCGATATTATTAAATATCAGTTCCCCTCGCAGATTTGCATCAGGGATGATGATATTATCCAACTGTTGAACGCTTTCGTGCTCAGAGAGAAGAGTACGCATCCTAGTTACGGAAACTAGGTCACGCATTATGTGGGTATAGTTGTTAACCATTTCCCACATACCTACACGAGTAACTCCTCCAGTTGCGATGATGAAAACAATGGTTCCAACTTCACTCTGACCTTTCGAGACGAAGTAGATCCCCGTCACTATGGTAAGAGCGTAGCTGGCCAACATTATTTCGCCGATGAAAAACAAATACCATTGTAGTGGGTATTGAATTCCAACATCCAGTTTAGACATCTTGTTTCGCAACCCGTTAAATTTCACTGATTCGCGCTTTTCGTGCGCAAACAAGCGAACGGTAGTTCCATTACGCAAGGATTCATAGAAGTGAGCGTTGCTTTGCTCTTTCCATGTATCCCATTGCTCCCATCCAGGCGTAAACTTTCCGTATGCACGGAGGTTTACTAAGATGGCAGGAACCATTGGAAGGAAGAATATCAACCCTAGTCGCCACTCCATACTAATGATGGCAACTGCGTTGATAAGCATATAGACTGCCGAAGGAATAAGTCCCCACGCCAACCTATCTGTTATAGCTGCGAGCTTATCGCAGGCTTTTGCAACAATGGCTCCGCTTTTACCGGAGTTTCTTGTTGCATGGTAATCCTCTTGAAGTGCCAGGAGCTTTGAGTGAGCTTGCACTGGCCAATCGCGCTCCAGTGCGATTAATCCTTCAAAGTACAGCGGAGCCCTAACAAAACGTGTTACGGCATCTGCTGCAATCTGAATAATTATAAACGCCACAAGACATAGAATTACGTATTTTGATAAGACCTCCTTCATTTGTAGATTCGGGAGTTCATCAAAAAGCAATTTCAATGTATATGGAGCTGCTAGGTCAAGAAACTTAACCAGCACAATTACCAGAAAGAGAAGACCGAATCGCCTCTTTTGATCACCTAATAAAGCCCAGTAACCTCGCATTCCCTCACGGAAATACGATAGGGTCTGCTGCTCAACAGGAACAGTATCGTTGTATGTAGTCATTTTACCTACCTTTCATAAGTTTATGATGACAAAGAACAGAAAGAACAAAACACCCCGCTTGTCGGCGGGGTGTTTCTAAGATCGAAAGTAGTATTGCTTAGCTAACAATTAAATTTCTATCACAGAGAGACCTCGCCCACGTTTTTACTCCCTTATCTGAAGTAGATAGGGACACGCAAGAAGCCGCTGGCATGTATCCAGCGTTAAATCGAGTATTAATTTGTGACATGAAATTAGTCATAAGAATATAATATAGTGATTATTCGGTGCTGTCAATAGTGGTAACTTCCAAAACTAGCTCTACACCATGATCTCTAAACACCTTCTCCTTTATCTTGGTTGTAAGAGCAATAACCGCCTCGCTATCCCCCTCTTCGTTTATAACATAATTAGAACTCCGCTCTCCAGTACACACTCCATTTTCGCAAACCCCTCTAAAACCACTTTTTTCAATTAACCATCCAGCAGGAACCCTTCCATCTTTTGCCTCAACTCCTTTCTCATCAAAAAACATTTTTTGAATTTTCGTATTAACTAGTGGATTCTCGAAAAACGAACCTGCGGACTTAATTCCTTGAATTTGTCTTTCATTACGTAAAGAAAGTGTCATATGGGCCTTATTATGACTCTTCTCATCTTTAGTTAGGGAAAATGTTACCGAAAGTATTACCCAGTCTTTATCTTTTTTAAAGTAGGAATCACGATATCCAAACTTACATTGAATATTGGAAAACTTACGTAGTTGATGAGTCCAGACATTAAAAGCCGTTACTTCTTTAACAACGTCTTTCATTTCGGTACCGAAAGCTCCAGCGTTGCCTCGCAATGCTCCACCAACGGAACCTGGAATACCGTACATGGATTCCATTCCACCTAACTTTTCTAAAGTAGTCTCGTGTATTACTTCCATAAGGGAACAACCGGCTTCCGCTACTACTTCAGTGCCTGTAATTGAAAGTACGGACATACTTATTTTTATAGCCAGCCCGTCAAAACCTTCATCGGAAACTAAAAGATTACTTCCGCCTGAGAATACAAAGTACTTTAACCTGTTCTCTTTCGCGTACTCCAATGCTGCTTCCAGATCAGTCATACTATTAACCTCTACAAAATATCTAGCATTACCTCCAATTTCAAAGGTAGTGTGTTCTGAGAGATTTATGTTTTCTTGAATAGTTATCATATTAGGTTCTTTCTACGTTTCTGTCTGTGAAAGGAAATTGCAAAACGGTGAGCCTCTGAGTTAGCAAGTAATATACTTTTTTCATTCTTTTCAATTAGAGCACTGTTTCCAACAATTCTTCCCGCCTGATGCTTTTCGTTCTTAACCACATTGATTACAGGTACTTTGTACCCATATTCATCTAGTATTCTATTAGCTGAGTTTTTCTGAGCAACTCCCCCGTCGATTATAATTAAGCTGGGCATAGACCACTCAACGTGTTCAAAACGTCTTCTAAGTATTTCTTCGAGGGCTGCCGTATCACCTTGCTTCTCCGTTTTAATATTAAACTTACGATAGTCTTTCTTGCTAATCTCGCCATCTTCCAACACAACCATCACACCAACTCGTGCAGTCTCGCTTATATGCGCAACATCATAGGCTTCAATTCTACCTGAGCCACCACCTTCGGAAACTTTGTAATCGCTTCCTAAGAGCGCGGTCTCTCTAATGTGAGTTAGAGCAAATATTTTAAATTTCATTTCAGCCGCCTTTTCAAATTCTTCCTTTTTAGCAAGTATCTTCATTTCCTTCTCAAGACTCTTCACCAAATCTCCCTTCTTACCATCAAACAACATTTTTATATGTCTTATATTACGTGCGTAGTCTGCTTTGCTTATCTCATCTGAACAAACACCCGGACACAGTCCAATTTGACGGTTAAAGCAGGGCTTTTTAGCACCTCTTTCACACTTATCACTGAAGGGAAGTATCTTTCGTATTATCTTTAACCCTTCTTTAAGAACGCCACCACTTGGAAATGGCCCAAAGAGGTGTTTAATATCCTTTTCTTTCCAAGAAACGAAAAGATCACGCCCTCTTACAACCAACACTTTAGGAAAATCTTCTTTTGTTATAACAATATAGTTAAAGCTCTTGTTGTCTTTATCTCTACTATTTGAAATAGGTTGATGCTTTTTAATTAAGTTTGCCTCCAGTATTAAAGCTTCAAGCACGGAATCAGTTTCCTGCCATTCAAGAAAACGAGAGTCTTCAACCATTTTTATTATTATCACTCCTCTACTTTTAACCGTGGAGCTAAAATAGCTACGAACTCTATTACGTAGTGAAGTGGCTTTCCCAATGTATAGAATTTTTTTCTTTGCATTGCGAAAAATATATACACCGGGTGTATCAGGGATTTTATTAAATTTTATATCCTTTTTGTTCATAAATGGGTAGGCGCCGCGGGTAGGCGGCGCCATAAAGTCATCTGTTCATTTCACTTCGGAGCTTGTATTTAAGTGCTTCATAAAGCCACTCTGGAAATTCGCCTGTCTTACTGTGCGCGGTGATCGCTTCTGTGATGCGGTCCTCGTTTGTTTTGATCTGCTCAGCTGATCTCGGCATATAGTAATAGTCGGCAGCGGCTTTTGCAGAGGATTCAGCATCCTCACCGAAAGCTTGAATAACATCTAGCGGTCCATGCTTGGGAAGAACGGACAAGTTTGGTCGCAACATCATATACTCCAATATATAAGGGTTCCTAAAATCTAAATATACCCTACTCTAAAACTTAATCAATATTTTAACGCCGCGATTTCCCGCGACGTTATTTTTGTTCCTCGATCCGCTTCCTACGATGCCACAAAAACGCGTTGTGAAGCCAGTCTGGGGCGTCCTCACCTTCCTCGTAACATTTCATAGCAATATCGATATGCTTCTTCTCAATTTTCCGAGCCGCACTGTTAGCTGAACCAAAGAACATACGCGCAATGGTGCCTATGTTTTTTCGAACAGCTCTCTTAGTTTCGGCCTGCGGTAATCTGAAAATTGAAAAAATATCCTTCAAAGGAATTGCTCCCTTGATTGGTGCAGTTAGATCTTTCATTCTAGCCTCTCGGTTGTTTCTAATTTAAATATACCCTATTACAAAACTTTCGCTAAGTATTTTCCAGTGTGTGATTTCTTGTTTCTTGCTACTTCCTCTGGAGTTCCTTTAGCAACTAGTTGCCCTCCTTCATCACCTCCTTCCGGGCCAAAGTCTAATACATAGTCAGCTGATTTAATGATATCCATATTATGCTCAATCAGTACTACACTATTTCCACGCCGAACAAGTTCTTGAAGTATTTCAATTAATTTTGCAACATCATCATAGTGAAGACCAACAGTAGGTTCATCCAGAAGATACATAGTTTTAGTTGTTCCAGGGCGATAAAGTTCGGATGCTATCTTTACACGTTGTGCCTCACCTCCAGAAAGAGTTGTAGCACTTTGTCCCAATCGTAAATATCCCAAGCCAACATCGTTTAGCGCTTTAAAACGGTCATAAATTCCCGGAATGTCTTTAAAGAACTCCAAAGCTTTTTCAACCGTCATTTGTAGCACCTGGTGAATGTTTTTGTTTTTGTACTCAATTTCAAGCGTTTCTTTCATAAACCGGTTTCCACGACACACTTCACACGTTACGTGCACTGTTGGAAGGAAGTGCATCTCAACTGCTATCATTCCATTACCCTGACATGCCTCACAACGCCCTCCCTTAACGTTAAAACTGAACCTTCCGGGCTTCCACCCGCGTGCTCTTGCTTCAGTAGTTTCTGCAAAGAGATCTCTAATATGGGTGAATGCTCCTGTGTAAGTAGCTGGGTTTGATCGTGGAGTTCTTCCAATTGGAGATTGGTTGATTAGTACTGAACGTGAAAGGTATTCTGTTCCAGAAAAACGAGCGCAGTTATATACCTTTGCACTTCGATACTTACGATCAAAACGTGCACGAAGATTTTCATGAAGCAGTTCATACATAAAAGTAGACTTTCCTGATCCTGAAACTCCTGTTATTGCAACAAAACGTCCAAGAGGTAGATCAACTGAAAGGTTTTTGATACTAAATTTCTTTCCGCCACGAATCCGCAGTGTTCCTTTTTCAGCAGTTCGTCTTTTCTCGGGAAGTGCAATTTCTTTTTCTCCTCTTAAATACGCCAATGTCGCAGAACCACTCTTGTTAGTCTTTGCCTTTAACAGGTCTTGAAGTTCTCCTGCAACAACTACTTCTCCACCGTGAACACCAGCCCCTGGGCCGATGTCGATAAGGTAATCAGCTGACAGAATCGTTTCTTCGTCGTGCTCTACAACGATAATAGTATTTCCTAAATCACGTAGATTAATTAGTGTCTTAATCAATCTCTCATTATCGCGTTGGTGAAGTCCAATAGTTGGCTCATCCAAAACATACATTGCTCCAACTAATCCACTACCTAATTGACTAGCTAGTCGAATACGTTGAGCCTCTCCTCCTGAGAGAGTGTTTGCACGTCTGTTCAAGGCAAGATATGAAATACCAACGTTAAGCATAAACTGAATGCGTTCTGTAATTTCTTTCACGATAACGGATGAAATTTCCGTTTCAGTTTTCGTCATCTCTAGTTCTATAAAAAAGTCTTGTGCTTCTTCTATTGAAAGAGATACAAGGTCAACAATATTCTTTCCTCCAAGAAGTACGTGGAGTGCTTCCTTCCTTAATCTAGCACCGTTACAAACCTCGCAGGCGTCGTCGATAAAGAAAGCTTTGGTTCCAAGGCCTTTACACTCTTCACACGCTCCATAGGGCGAGTTGAAGCTAAATAAACGCGGTTCTACTTCCGGGAAGGAGAAACCATCATACGGACACATAAACTTAGAAGAAATTATGTGTTCTTCACCTGAAGGATCGATTATACGCATCAAACCATCAGCTTCAGTTAATGCTCGTTCAATTGCTTCACTTATCCTCTCCTTAGTTCCCTTTTTATCACTTTCAAACTCAGTTATGTAAATTTCATCAACTAGAATGTCGATATCGTGCTTCTTTGTCTTCTTTAAATCTACTCGTTCACGTAAACTCACTTCCTTTCCATCAATTCGTGCCTTTTCATATCCTTTCCCAAGCATGTCGTAGAGAAGTTGATAGTATTCTCCTTTTCTCCCAACAACTACGGGTGAATATATTTGAATCTTTGCAGTGGTAACATCCACCCCCATTATTTTTTTAGCGCTCTTAGTTGAGTTTTTTATTAACTTCTGAATAGTATCAAGTATTTCCTCGTTCGATAATTTGTGAATTGGCCTATTACACACTAAACAATGTGGACGACCAACACGTGCATAGAGAACACGTAGGTAGTCGTATATTTCTGTAATAGTTGCAACAGTTGAACGAGGGTTGTTTGAACGAGACTTTTGATCGATTGAAATAGCAGGAGAGAGACCTGAAATTTCATCCACGTCAGGCTTTTGCATTTGGCGTAGGAATTGGCGGGCATATGCTGAAAGAGACTCAATGTAACGTCTTTGCCCTTCTGCAAAGATAGTATCAAACGCTAAAGATGATTTACCTGAACCTGAGAGTCCAGAAATTACCACCATCTTGTTCCGTGGCATTTCTACGTCAATATTCTTTAGGTTGTGCGTTCTAGCACCTTTTATTATTATTTTATCCTGCATATGTTACGCCCCAGCATGGGGGCAGGGGTTGAGTGGGTACTATATCATACGAGGGGCAAACGAAAAGGCGCCGTTAGTCTGGCGCCTCTCAATACTAGCTGAAGATTCCCCTGCGGCGAACCTTGATGTCTACTCCGCATGAACACTGAATGTCTTTACGACTAGGTTTGTGTCTAGCAGGGCAATTTGGACACACAAAAGTATGTGCCTTCCATGATATGCGTGCAGTTATTCTTTTACGCCTAGAGCCTTCCTTTTGTACCGGCTTTTCTGCGAATTTTGCCTGATATTCTTCAAGTCGTTTCCGTAAAACACTCTTGGCAGTTTTAACGGAAATAATAATTTGGCCGGCGGTTTTGGTGAATTTAATTTTGTGTCGCATTCAAAATCTCCCAGTTGCTTGCTTCACTTTACGTAAAAATATCTTTAAGTCAAATTTACATCTCCTCAACTTTCTTTATCTCGTCCCTCAAAAGAGCCGCCGTCTCAAAATCAAGATTCTTAGCAGCATTTACCATTTGCTTTCGTTTTGCAACAACCAATTTCTTTCTTCCTGCTTTAGTTGTAATCATCGCAGTATCCATCTCAACTAATTTGTTCACAGCCTTTGTGTGACTCTTTATAAATTGCTCTGAAATATCCGTAATTTTCTTCTTAATACTCTTTGGAGTGATTCCATGCTTAGTGTTGTATGCCACTTGTTTCTCTCTTCTTCTATCAGTTTCGTTTAAAGCTCTCTCCATTGAGCCAGTTAGTCGATCGGCGTAGAGAATCACTCGTCCACTTACATTTCGAGCGGCTCTTCCAATTGTTTGAATTAGCGCTGTATCACTACGAAGAAACCCTTCTTTGTCGGCGTCTAATATTGCAACCAACTCAACCTCAGGAAGGTCTAATCCCTCACGAAGTAAGTTCACTCCTACAAGTACATCAAAAGTTCCCTTTCGGAATTCAGTTAAAATACTTATTCTTTCAACTGTTTTAACATCACTGTGGATATATTCAACTTTAGTGCCGCTTTCCTTTAAGAAGTCAGTTAGATCTTCCGCCATTTTCTTAGTTAGTACAGTCACCATTGATCTTGCACCATTTTTCGTAACCTTCTCAGATTCAGCAATAAAATCCTTAACTTGTCCTCGATACGTTCCCTTGGAAACAATTGGGCGAACTTCCACTTTTGGATCAACTAATCCGGTTGGTCTAATTATTTGCTCAACAACAGAACAATCTTCTGGGTGCTTTTTAGGTACTTTAACGGAATGAATAGCAGCATGGTCTTTCATCTTGTAGGCAGTGTGAAGTTCGCAAGACTTATCACTACTGTGTTCAAACTCATACTTTCCAGGTGTTGCACTTACATAAATTGATTCAGCCGTCTTTTCTTCAAATTCTTCAAAGTTTAAAGGCCTGTTGTCTCGCGCACTTGGTAATCTAAAACCAAATTCAACAAGGTTATCTTTTCTCGCACGGTCTCCTGCTTGCATTCCTGCAATTTGAGGCAAAGTAACGTGAGATTCATCTATAACAGTTAGAAAGTCCGGACTTCCGTCTGCTTTCTTTGGGAAGTAGGAAATGAGTGTGTGAGGTGGCTCACCGGAAGAGCGACGATCAAAATGCATGGAATAGTTTTCGATTCCACTACAGAATCCAATTTCTTTTATTCTCGCCACGTCTTGTCGTGTTCTACGACTTAACCTTTCAGCATCTAATTCTTTTCCTGAACGTCGCAGAATAGCCAAACGTTCTTTCAGTTCTGCTTCAATATCTTTTAGTGCTTCTTCTTTAACAGCATCAGGTGTTACAAAGTGTTTAGCTGGGAACAAATGGAACTCTTCAACTTCCTTTTGAATTTCTCTTGTTATAGGATCCATTAGTTCAACCTTTTCAATCAACTCACCTTTAAAGTGTAGTCGGTAGATCACCTCTTTGTTTGAGGGCATTATCTCTGTTGTATTTCCTAGTGCTCTGAACGTTCCGGGGAGTAGCTCTCCTGCAACTCTTTCAAAATACATTCCTACTAGTTCTCGTATTAAAATTGCCCTAGTATATTCACCTCCAGTTTTTATGTGCAAAATTACCTTCGCGTATTCCTCTGGGTTACCTAATCCATATATGGAGGAAACGGAAGAAACAACGATTACATCTTTTCTAGTTAGGAGAGCTTGAGTTGTAGCGTGACGCAACCTTTCAATCTCTTTATTAACTTGCGCTTCTTTTTCGATAAAAGTATCGGTAATGGCAACGTACGCTTCTGGTTGATAGAAATCATAATACGAAACAAAGTAGTGAACTTCATTATCGGGAAAGAATTCCATAAACTCCGCTGCCAGTTGTGCCGCAAGAGTTTTGTTGTGCGCAATAACTAAGGTAGCTTTTCCTGTATTTTGAATTACATTGGCGATCGTAAAGGTTTTTCCAGTTCCTGTTGCTCCAAGGAGAGTTTGGTGACGTTTACCACTCTTAACACCCTCAGTTAGCGTAGAAATAGCCCCTGGTTGATCTCCAGAGGGTTTAAATGGCATCTTTAGGTTGAATACTTTGTCTTTCACACCACTACTGTACGGTACTATAGGACTAATTCAAAGCCCTTTTAATCTTTAGAAGGATAATATCAAATAGTAGAGTTGAATTTGCAGGAATTATTACCTCACCTTTCTGATTAGCTATTTCTCTTTCGCCGTAGGCAAATTCTGCAGGAATTATAAGTCGTCGTGTTCCACCTTCTTTCATTCCAACAAGTCCTAGTTCCCACCCGGTTATAACTTGACCAACTCCCAATTGAACTTCAAAGGGAACGTCGCTTTTAGCTGAAGTGTCAAAAGTTTCTCCATTTAATAGTTGTCCAACGTAGTGAACATAAAGAGTGTCTCCGTATTGTGCTTTTTCACCTTCTCCCTTTACGAAATCTTTAACGGTAAAATTACTGTGAACTGCAGTACTACTTTGAGTAACGTGAATTCTTTTAATCTTCTCTGTAACTTCGTGAATCTTTACTTTAGTGTCAGTATTCTTGTCTCCTCCCGAAATAATAAACAGCGCAGGAACAAAAAGTAGAGATACTACAACTCCTACTACAACTGCTATGGATTCATTTTGATTCATACTCCTTCCAGTTTACATCAAAACTATGGTCCACTTTAACTTATAAACACCCTCGCTAGTTTTATTTCGTCGTAAGTGTACTTTCCTTTTAGAAGTCTGTGTACTGGGGCTAACTTATACTCCTTAGTTTTCTTAAAAGCTTCCAAAATTACATCAGTATCATCATCCATAAGATGCTCATACGTATCCCCTTCCGCTTTAAGCTTTTCTAAATGAGAAACAATGGTTCCTTTAGTCATGCTTCGCTCTTTGGCAATCTCCTCAATCGTTTTTCCTTCTTCAAGCAACACTCGTGTTTTAAGATGTGTTGGCATTGAAACTACTTCGGAGTCGCTCCTTGCAACTTTAGAGAGAAATTCAGTTTCTAACTCCAATATTCTTGCAGCGGAGAATTTTGAATATATATTCTCCCACTTAACAGATTCCGCTTGAAATTCAGCATCTCGTGCTGAAACGTATGGATGAACCTGTAAGGCCGTTGCGTTCAATCCTTGTAAGGTTAGCCCTGCCAAGGTTCTAGCCCTAGAGAGTGCAACGTAACCCTGTCCTGGGGTGAAGGCACGGGAAAGATCTACTTCAATAGTATCTAGACTCATACCCTGGCTTTTATGAACGGTAATTGCCCATGCAAGGCGTAATGGAATTTGCGAAACACTCGCTAATACTTTTCCATCATCAATTACCTCCCATGAAACGGGGGATGCCACTATTTCCTTTCCCGTTTGAGTTTCAACCACTGGGTACGTTCCACTTATATCAGTTACCTCCCCAAGGGTTCCGTTTGCATATTCTTGATCAGGGGAGTTCTTAACAAACATAACTTGAGCACCAACTTTTAGTTGCAGTGTTTCAGGAACCAAAACTCCTTTCTTTAAGGTTTCAACTAAGTTAGCCCTACCCGTGGATACCATTTCATAACTTGAAACTTTTCCATCAATTTTTTTAAGTTCTTTTGCATTTCTTTCATCAACATCTGCATTATGAGTGTGCAAAACAACCGCGTTGTTTTCAACATCGTCAATATCATCACTTGGCATTCTGCTCTCAAGAGATTCCTGGGTTTGAGCTGAAATTTCTCCATCGCGTATATCATTCAAAATATCGAGAAGTTGACCTCCTTCTTGGCGAAATTGCTCGGTAAGGTAACAAGCTCGAATATCGCCATTTAACCAAGCGTGAGACGAGTCAGCGAAGGAATCACTGGAACCTCCTTTAACTACAGGAGGGAGTTGAAAGAAGTCTCCAGAAAAGATTACCTGCATACCTCCAAAAGGAGCATCCACCCTTTTCATAGCGCGAGTTACCTGATCTATCATATCGATAAACTCAGGACGTAGCATCGAAACTTCATCTACTAGTAGGACGTCGGTTCTTTCAAATCGTTTTACCAACGGTTGTCGTTGGGTCATAGAATCAATATCCCAATCACTTAAATAGTCTTTTATACCAATTCCACTCCAGGAGTGAATAGTCATACCACTTAAGTGGGTGGCAGCTATTCCGGTGGATGCCGTAACACCAACACCCACATTATTCTTACGTAGATATTTTATGTATTCGTTTAGAACGAACGTTTTACCGGAGCCTGCAGCTCCAGTGAGATACACATTGCGTCCGGTTTTTAACATTCCTAGTGCGGTCTTTTGCTCCATACACTAGATTTAACCTATTTTATTGTAATAGATGTAACAACAACTGCATCCGTTGGTCGATCTGATTGTCCTACAGGTGTGTTTTCAATTGCAGCAACTATATCCATTCCTTCCACTACTGATCCGAAAACTGTATGTTTGTCATCTAAAAAGTTGTTTCCTGATACGTTAATGAAGAACTGGCTTCCGTTAGTGTCAGGGCCTGAGTTTGCCATTGCTATAGTTCCTACATCGTTCTGATTGTTAGCATGAATTTCGTCAGCAAAAGAATATCCAGGGCCTCCTGTTCCCCAGGAAGCTGCTTGTGAATCCTCTTTTGAAAGAGGATCTCCTCCTTGAATCATAAAGCCAGCGATAACTCGGTGGAACTTTGTTCCGTCATAAAAGCCCTCACGTGCTAGCGTTGCGAAGTTTTTAACTGTGTTGGGTGCGTCAGTAGTGTTTAGTTCAATTGTAATATTCCCCATTGAGGTTTCAAGAACCGCGGTTAGTGGTCCGGTAAGATCGATTGCGTCATCAACTGCTTCAACTTCTGCTATTGGTTCGTTAGTATTTTCTTCTGGTGACATAAAAAATGAAAGTGCCCCTAGGCTTAGTATTGTAATAGCTCCTATAATATAAATTATTTTCATACGCTGGAGCAGTATAGCAAGAGTACGCTAGATACACAAAAGGACCGAGTGATCGGCCCTTTTGAAAGGTTTTACTGTAAACGTGCTGTTCCTGTTGTCTTAAGGAATTCAGTCAGTTCTGGAACACCTGAGTACCCAGGAAAAGCAGTGAAATCGCCCTCTTCCAGGGCCTCCCTAAGTTGCGTGGCTCCGGATTGCAAATCGGATTCAGCGATTAAGAAATTAACCTTGTAGTCGCCACCGTTGCTATTCACTTGTGCCTTGAACAAAACTCCAGCCTTGGTTCCAACGACGTAAGTTTTCCGCTCAGTTTCAATGTATGCATCGCACACTGTAGAACTGACGTGGCGCGCACCAATTTGATCCATTACAAGTGAGCACGCGGCCATCTGTAAGGCAGTTTGTACATCGTCCGGTACCATTCCCGGGCCTTCCTTAACAGACACGCAAGTCCATTCTGTAAACATTATAATTCCCTTCGTTTCTAATGAGCTCGAAGTAAGTATGATGCAATATTATTTGGCTGACGTCAATTAAATTGACAGTAGCATGACAGCCATAGCAGCCATCAATACGTCTTCAACTAAGGTAACCCAAGTCATAGGAAGCTTAAATACTGTCCCTAAACACGCACACATTATTTCCTCTCCTTTTCGTAATTTTAAATACACACCGAGTGCACTTATCGACATTACAACCAAAACTGCAATGTTTGTGTAAGACAGATATGTACCTGTTAAGTACAGCCATGCAAACGTTAGTTCTATAAATGGGTATATGAACCCATATACATATATACGAGATGATATTACATCGTACATTGAGTACGCCTTAGCAAAGGCCTTCAATTTAATTACCTTAAGGAAACCAAAGCATAGGAAGAACAATCCCATGAACATCTGCATAAAGAACATAAGGTTTCCTTCTGAGAGGTACCACGAACCTGCGCTTATCAACGAGAACAAAAGTATAAGGGGTAGAAAGTCTTTAAATTTATACATATCTATTTAGAATAGAATTCGAGCATTGCTTCAACTCCTGATAGGTTTTTAGTCCATTCGGTTACATCGTGTGTTTCAAGTTCCACAGTAACTGCGGCCATTCCCTCTGTAGACATCCAATCGGCAATATCTCCCGTTACTTCGTAGTACGGATAGTCTTCATAGCTAGGGTATGTGGAGGATTCTGCATAAACGGAAAGTAACTCAAGAGTACTCGCTATAGGATCTCCTTCACAGAAAGACGCGTACACTCCGTCGCTTGCACTATGATAGAAAACTGTAGCTACAGGAGTTTCCCTTAAAAAGAAATCTCGTAATACTTTAGACTCTGGTTCAGAGAATTCAGAAGTTCCAGCGCTCACCGTATTATCTCTCCAAATTGCACTCTCTTGCCACTTACAAGCAAAGTTGCGATTCAGATCAACATTATTAGCATTAAAGCGACCTGCAACAACTGGATCAGTAATTTCCAATTCGTCTGCGTAGTTAAACTTAGGAGCGTCAGTTACAGCAAACCTCTCAGAAGTTCCAACTACACTGGCAAGACCATCTGGGTTTGCAACAGGAATTACAACAACAGTTAAGTTATCAGGAATTTCTGTTCCCTTAAGGTAATCAATTAGAGCGTAGCTTAAGAGTGCCGAGTTCCACTCGTACCCTCCGTGGATTGCTCCAACGAAAGCCAGTGTCTTTTCACCGCTCCCAAATTTAAATGCCTGTATATCACGGCCTTCAACGGATTTACCAATTACCTCATAAATTTCAGAGTCCGGTGTATCTATTGTTATTTCAGTAACTGGCTCTGGGATTACGACTTCCTTTTTGTCTTTAAAGAAATAGAACCACCCTGCGATTAAAAGTATTATTAGAACTACAATTATTTTTTTCATTCCCATATTATATATCAGTTTACCCACCATAAAAACTTGTCTAGTTGGGAAAATACTGATAAAACTTCTCACTGAGCAACAGCTCTTTACACACTAATTAAAGGCAAAATCATGATTGAACTGACACCTCGAACTATCATCT
>NVTG01000021.1 GCA_002401495.1 Candidatus Kaiserbacteria bacterium | reverse complement strand
AGGAGTAAAAAAGTTTAACGATGTTTGTAGAGAGAAAATTAAAGAAGTTTCTGATGAATGGGGCCAACTTATCCCACGTTTTGGTCGTTGGTCTGATATGGATAATCCATACAGAACAATGGACAAGACATTTATGGAAAGTGAATGGTGGATGTTTAAACAACTTCACGATAAGGATTTAGTTTATGAAGACTATCGTTCAATTCATATTTGTCCTCGGTGCGAGACCACTCTTTCACAGAGTGAGGTAGCGGAAGGATATAAAGACATTAAAGATCTTTCTGTGACAGTTAAGTTTAGGTTAAGGGAGCCGGAAGAAGCAGGTCTTCCTAAGGACACATATCTACTTGCTTGGACGACAACACCGTGGACTTTACCAGGTAACGTAGCGCTAGCGGTTGGTAGGGAAATAGAATATCTGCATATTATGAACATGCCAGATGTTAAAAAAGGAAGTGATCATGAATTTAAGAGGGAGCACTATCTAGTCTCTAAGGAAGCCTTTAATAAGGATGCTCAACCACTTATAGATGGAGATGAAAACAATGACACTTTTTTGTTTAAAGGAATTCTTGTCAGGAAAACAAGCGAAACTATACAAGGAAAAGAACTTTTAGGTCTAAGGTATGACCCACCTTTTGATTCATATGTAAACGACGAGAAAATTCAAAACAGAGAACAGTCTTGGCGTGTGTATCTAGCTGATTTCATTAATACAGAAACAGGAACCGGAATAGCACACGAAGCTCCAGCATTTGGTGCTGAAGACTTAGAATTAGCACAAGAGGTAGGGCTTCCAGTAATTCAACACCTTGGAATGGATGGAATAATTTATGATGAAGTAAAAGAACTCGCGGGACTGCACGTAAAGCCAATTGAAGATCATCAGTCAACGGATGTTGAGGTTATTAAATACCTTGCTGGAAAGGGGCTCCTATTCTCAAAAGAAAAATACGAACACTCTTACCCACATTGTTGGAGGTGTGACACTCCACTACTTAACTACGCAACTAATTCGTGGTTTGTGGCTGTTGAGAAAATGAAAGAGCGACTTTTAAAGTACGCAGATGAGATAACCTGGTCCCCAGGGCACATAAAGAAGGGAAGATGGGGTAATTGGCTTGAAGGGGCAAGGGATTGGTCAATTTCACGTCAGCGATTCTGGGCAAACACAATTCCAGTATGGCGCTGTGATGAATGTAAAAATACTGACGTATTTGGAAGTATTGCTGAATTAAAAGAAAAAAGTGGAGTGGAGGTGGATGATTTACACAAAGACGTAGTTGATGAAGTTACCTACAAGTGTGACTGTGGTGGGGAAATGGTTAGAGTTCCTGATGTATTGGACACTTGGTTTAACTCAGGCTCGGTTCCGTTTGCTTCATACCATTATCCTTTTGAAAACAAAGAAAAGGTTGATAACAGAATTCCTGCTGACTTTATCGCCGAAGGAACAGATCAAACTCGTGCTTGGTTCTATTACCAACACATATTAGTTGGTGGAGTGTTTGAAAAACCTGCATTTAAGAACGTTATCGTAAATGGAATGGTGATGGCTGAGGACGGAAAGAAAATGTCTAAGAAACTTAAGAACTATCCAGACCCAACTCTAATGCTTGATACATATGGGGCTGATGCCATACGCTTGTATATATTAAGTTCTCAAGTAGTTCGAGCAGAAGATTTTAATTTTATAGAAAAAGAAGCAGCACAAGTTGCGAGCAAGGTTATGGGAAGACTCGCTAACGTACATTCCTTCTATGAGCTGTACAAAGACTCAGTTGAACACGAAGGTAATTCAGATAGTAAAAACGTATTAGATAGATGGATCATCGCTAGAATGCACCAAATGCACGCGCAAGTAACAACCGCAATGGATTCATATGAGTTAGATAAAGCGACACGTCCTCTTGGAGAATTTGTTGATGATCTTTCTACTTGGTATATAAGACGCTCAAGAGATCGACTTAAGAGTGATGCAGAAGCACTCTCTACTCTGAGATGGGTACTAAGAAAATATGCAAAGGTTTCAGCACCCTTTACTCCCTTCATTGCAGAATGGCTATGGAGCAATGTTAAAAGAAAGGACGACGAAGAGAGTGTGCACCTAGCTAAGTGGTGTAAAGGGGAAGATGCTGACGAGGACCTTTTGCTGATGATGAGACAGACGAGACTTGCAGTAGAAGGTATCTTGTTTGCAAGAAATATGAAGAAAATAAAAGTTAGACAACCTCTATCAGAAGTGGCTCTGAATGCAGATTTTCAATTAAATAATGAAATGATAGAAATTGTAAAGGACGAAACTAATATTAAAGAGATTTCTTTTTATGATGACAGAGACATAATAACAAAAATGAGGTCCCAAAAAGATTGGTACGTACTGCATGACATAGGAACATTGCAACTAGCAATAAAAACAGTAGGTCTTAACCCAAACATAACACCAGAACTTAAAAAGGAGGGGATGGCACGAGATGTTATCAGAGCAATTCAAAATGAGCGTAAAGAGAAAAATCTTGAGATTGCAGACCTGGCTACAGTAATAGTATCTGGAAGCAACGAAACGCTTGCAGCAACCCATGAATTTAAAGAAGAAATACAAAAACAAACGAATACAACCGTAGAAAACGGAAAGGAACAGGACGAAATCGAAGTAGACTTAACTACATGAGCCACGCAGTGCATACGACTAACGCCATAGTACTTTCCAGTACTGATGTTCAAGATGCCGACAAGCTTTTTTGGCTTCTAACAGAAGATTTCGGATTAATATTTGCAAGTGCAAAAAGTATTAGAGAAGAAACATCCAAATTACGCTATGTATTACAAGACTTAAGTAATGTTCAAGTCTCTGTCGTTAGAGGTAGGGGCTTATGGAGAGTGACTGGTGCACAGGCGACTGCTGAACCTGAATTAAAAGGGGAGAAGATAAAAATATTTGGTCGTGTTGCTGCAATAACAAAGCGGTTAATGCCAACTGATGAAGTAAGTAAGGAGATATTTTCTACTTTGTTAAATTCAAGAGACAAGATAGACAGAGTGGAGAATCTAGCTGTTGCAAGAGTACTTTTCCATCTTGGGTATTTAACTTGTACGGATGAATACAATGGGATTATAGATACACTAGAGTTTTCCGAGGAAGAGGTGTCTTCTGCTGAAAAACTAAAGGAAAAATTAGTTGTAGATATAAATAACGGACTGGTCGAAAGTCAGTTGTAGTTTGATATACTCTACATATGGATCCAGACAACAAACTCAGTAGACTCAAGAAACAAATGTATTCTCGAATGAAGCAGCCTCAACAAAGGCCGCGAAGAGACCTCTCTCCACTTGAAAGGCCAACCCAAACTAATTGGCAAGAAGAGGCCGCTGAAGAACCCGAAACATTTTATGAACCGGACGTAGTTAAGAAGCACTCGCTTCCAACAATATTTTTACTTATTTCAATCGCTGTATTTATTGCCGCAGGAGGGATCGCTACGTACTTCTTCCTTTCAGGATCAAATGTAATAACTTCTAGAAAGATAGACGTAGTTGTTAATGGGCCCCGAACGGTAAACGGGGGAGAGATTTTAGAACTAAAAGTTTCAGTAATTAATAAAAACAACGCAACGTTGGATTTAGCAGATCTTGTTATTACATATCCTGAAGGAACAAGGTCTCCACAAGACTTAACTACCGCAATGGAAGTACAGAGAATACCACTAGGGTCAATTGAACCAGGGGGAACTAGAACAGGAATAGTTAGAGGTGCTTTGTTTGGTAGGAATGGAGAAACGCAAGAAATTAACATTGCATTGGAGTACAGATTAAATGGATCAAACGCATTATTCTTTACCGAAAAGATACACTCTGTGTTAGTGGCCTCAGGAACGCTTGAAATTTCTTTAGAGTCTAATGCACAAGCTGTAGCTGGACAGAATATGGATCTAACAGCAACGGTGCGCTCTTTGGCTAGAACAAAAGTAAGTGATGTTATTTTGAGAGCATCATATCCTTTTGGATTCACACTTGAAAAGACTACACCAGAAGTTAGCAGTAATGGATTGTGGGAATTAGGTGATCTTGAACCAGGTGAGACTCGTTCGATTAGAATACAAGGACTTCTAGATGGCCAGACAGGAGACACTAGAGTGTTTAGGTTTTTGGCTGGAACGCGAACAAGTCCAAAGTCTACAAAAATCGACGTTGTGTTAGCTGATTTCGAACACGAACTTTCAATAACACGTCCGTTTTTAGAAATGTCACTTTCCTACGACGGAATTCCAGGAAGTGATTACACAGCAAGAGCGGGTGAGGCAATACCAGTAATACTTTCTTGGAGAAACAATCTGGGAGTGCCATTAAACGATGTTGTAGTTGCTGCAACCTTAAGTGGAAGTGGATTTGATCCTTTTAATGTAAATGTAGACAGTGGATTTTATAGATCAATAGACTCGGTAATATTGTGGGATAAAACAACAGCAGGAGATAGGTTAGAAAATATACCGGCTGGAGCTACAGGCTCTTTACTAATTAGATTAGTACCAAAGTCCAAGAACAATCTCGCTGGAATAAAAAACCCAACGATAAATATGGAACTTCACGCAGCAGGCCAAAGACTTGCCGAAAGTAGTGTTCCAGAGACTATTCAGGCTACAGTTAAAGAAGAGATAAAGATTGCTACTGATGTTGGATTTGGGTCCTCCGCACTATATTTTGAAAATCCATTAGGAAGTGTTGGCCCTCTTCCACCAAAGGTTGAAAACGAGACTACTTATGGAATTTTGTGGGAATTATCAAATTCTACAAATGATGTTGAAAATACTTCTGTTACTGCGTCTTTACCTCCGTATATGAGGTGGAGCGGAGTATCGAGTCCTTCGTCTGAGCACATTACTTATAATGAAAATACTAGAACGATAACTTGGAATGTAGGTAAATTACTTTCAAATACGGGCGTCGGAACAAGGGCATCAAGAAGAGTCGTCTTTTCTGTTGGTTTAGTGCCAAGTACTAGTCAGGTAGGAGAAAACCCCGTACTTATACAAAACCAAAAATTAGTAGGAACTGATTCGTTTACTGAAACTTCAGTGGTAGAGACGTACAGAGATTTAACAACTACGTTACATGAAAGCAAATTCGTAGATTTCTATGGAGTAGTTGTACGATAGTTGCTATAGTACCCTCATGACCGACAATACAAAAATGGAAAAAATCGTCTCTTTAGCAAAACAGAGAGGATTTATCTTTCAGGGATCAGAAATTTATGGAGGATTAGCGGGTACTTGGGACTACGGACCACTAGGACTTGCTTTAAAGAATAATATAAAGAAACTATGGTGGGACACCTTTGTTGAGAAAAGAAGTGATATCTATGGGGTGGATGCTGCTATTTTAATGAATGAAAAGGTGTGGGATGCTAGTGGTCACACAGGAGCTGGGTTTACTGATCCACTTGTTGAATGTACTAAGTGTAAAAAACGCTTTCGAGAGGATCACCTAGAAGGTACTGACTGTCCTTCGTGTGGAGGAGAGCTTGGAGAGAAAAAGGACTTTAATTTAATGTTTGAAACGAAGGTTGGAGCCCAAGGTAATCAAAGAAGTTACCTCCGGCCTGAAACAGCTCAAGGAATTTTTGTTAACTTCAAGAACGTTGTTGATACAATGCGTCCAAAGTTACCGTTTGGTATAGCGCAATCTGGAAAGGCCTTTAGAAATGAGATAGCACCTAGAGATTTTGTATTCCGTTCTAGAGAGTTTGAAATTATGGAACTAGAGTATTTTGTTGAAGAAAAGGAATGGGAGAGTGAATTTTCTAAGTGGCAGGAAGCAATATGGAATTGGACAGATTCTCTTGGACTTTCTCGTGACAATTTACGAGAAGTTGAAGTTGAGGGGAGCGACCTGGCACATTACTCTAAACGCACAGTAGATTTAGAATATAATTATCCAGGAAAAGGTTTTGATGAACTTTCAGGGCTTGCCTACAGAACCGATCATGATTTAAAGAGTCACCAAGAAGCGAGTGGAACAAAAATGACATATACACCAGTAGACGGAGAACCTTTCATCCCTCATGTTATTGAACCAACCTTTGGTGTTGAACGTGCATTGATGGCCGTTTTAGCTGAGAGCTACACAGAAGATGACTTAGGAGATGGAAGAGTGTTTTTGAAATTGAGTAAGCAACTGGCTCCAATAAAAGTGGCGGTATTTCCTTTAATGAAGAATAAGCCAGAACTTGTTTCTAAGGCACGTGAAGTATACGAAGAGCTTAGAGAAACAATTCCTCAGGTTATGTTTGATGATAACGGTAACGTTGGAAAACGATACAGAAGACAAGATGAAATAGGTACACCTTGGTGTGTGACCATAGACTTTGATACCTTGGAAGATAATACCGTAACGCTAAGAGACCGCGACACAGGGGAGCAGCAAAGAATAGCACTCACTGCCTTGGTTGAGGCTTTGGATCTATGAGAGAATTTTCTATAACAACAGGAACAGTAGTTCGTATACTTTTGGTCCTAGCAGGAGCCGCATTGCTGTGGTATTTGCGCGATCTTGCCTTAATTGTTCTTACTTCTATTGTTATAGCCTCGGCAATTGAACCAGCTGCACGTGGATTGATGAAATACAAAGTACCAAGGGCTATGTCTGTATTGTTCGTATACTTATTATTCTTTGGAATGTTTTTTAGCGTAGTCTTCTTTCTTCTACCACCAGTATTAGATGAGACATCAGAACTACTAACTGCAATTCCTAAGTATTTGGAAACTATTGGAGCTCAAGACGCCGTTGACCAGGGAGCACTAGTTGAAACACAGTCATTTATAAACGAATTTTCACTGAGGGATAGTACAAGAGACTTGAATACATTCCTTTCAGGACTCTCTGGAAACTTCCTTGCTGCTATGACTGTGATTTTCGGTGGGGCGTTGAGCTTTATATTAATAGTCGTTTTCTCCTTTTACTTTGCTATTAATGAAAGGGGAATAGAGGAATTTTTGAAAGTAGTGACTCCCATACAACATGAAAATTACGTTATAGACTTATGGCGAAGGGCGCAGAAAAAGATTGGACTCTGGATGCAGGGCCAATTCTTGCTGGCCGTCCTCATCGGAGTCCTTACGTATTTAGGTTTGTCTATACTTGGGGTTCCGTATGCCCTGGTTCTCGCTGTTATCGCTGGAATCATGGAACTTATCCCAGTATTTGGTCCAATCCTTGCAGCAATTCCAGCAGTCGGCGTAGCATTTTCAACTGGTGGAGCTACTTTTGCTGCTATGGTTACTGCACTATATTTAATAATCCAACAATTTGAGAATCATCTAATTTACCCATTAGTTGTTACAAAGGTAGTTGGAGTTCCTCCTATTCTTGTAATTCTCGCACTGTTAATAGGAGTTAAGGTTGCGGGTATACTAGGGCTACTACTAGCAGTCCCCGTGGCTGCAGCCCTTCAAGAATTGTTCACAGATATGGAAAAATCCAGATACCAGAATGAATAAATACATAACAACAACACTTCCTTACGTAAATGCTCAGCCGCACATAGGTCACGCTCTTGAGTTTGTTCAAGCCGATTGTTTAGCTCGTTTTTGGCGACATGTAGGACACGATGTGTTTTTCAATACTGGAGTAGATGAGCACGGACAGAAAATTTCTCAGAAAGCAGACGAAGAAGGTATGGATCGACAGGAATATACTGATAAATTTGCTGCCGAATTTAGAAAACTAGAAGGACTCTTGGGACTTTCCTACGATAATTTCGTACGAACAACTGATGAGTCACATAAGGAGGCTGCGATAGAGATATGGAAGCGGTGTGAAGCGAAGGGAGATATCTATAAAAAGTCATACAAAGGACTATATTGTGTTGGAGATGAAATGTTTCTACGCGACACTGACTTAGTAGACGGAAAATGTCCTAACCATCCAAATATGGATCCAGTTGAGATTGAGGAAGAAAATTGGTTTTTTGCTTTGAGTAAATATTCCGATAGATTGATTGAGTATCTTTCTGATGAAAAAAGGACACTTCCGGACTGGAGAAGGGAAGAGGCTCTAAACTTTGTAAAAAGCGGTCTTGAGGACTTAAGTATTTCTAGAGATAAAAAAAGAATGGATTGGGGTATTCCTGTACCAGGAGATGATACTCAGGTGATGTACGTTTGGTTTGACGCGCTTACAAACTATATCTCCACCTTAGGATGGCCTGAAGGAGAGAATTACAAAAAGTTCTGGGAGAACGGAGAATCTATGCAAGTTGCTGGAAAAGACCAGATACGGTTTCAATCAATAATATGGCAGGCAATGCTTATGTCCGCTGAACTTCCACAGACAGATTTAATTTTGTATCACGGCTTCATTAACAGCGAGGGGCAAAAGATGAGTAAGTCTATTGGTAATGTTATCTCTCCAGAGGAGGTTGTAGAAAAATATGGGGTAGATGCCGCAAGGTACATGCTAATGCGCCATGTTCATCCAGTGGATGATTCAGATATTACTTGGGAGAAAATGGATGAATGGTATACAGCACACCTTGTAAACGGAATTGGTAACCTAACCGCTAGAATTATGAAGTTAGCAGAAACTCATCTTGAAGAACCAATTGAAAAGCCTGAAGGGAACTCATTTCCTGAAGAATACACTGGTGCAATAGAGAACTTTAGAATGGATCAAGCACTAGACTATGTTTGGAAAAGAATCGGAGAGTTAGATGAAAAGATTACAGTTACAGAGCCATTTAAGGTTGTAAAAGAAGATTTAGAAAAAGGAAAGGAAATAATTAGAGAATTAGCCGTGGAGTTATATTTAATAACACGAATGCTTAATCCCTTTATGCCTGAGACTAATAAGGTGGGGAAGGAAGCTATTTTAGCGAATAAGAAGCCGGAGAATATGTTTCCAAGACTGAAATGAAATACATAGACACGCACTCTCATATATACGAAAAGAAATTCGACGAAGATCGTCCTGAGGTTCTGAAAAGAATGGAAGATTTAGGAGTTTCTACAATAACAATTGGAACGGGACTAGAAACAAGTAAAAAAGCAGTTGCTCTTGCAAAAGAAGAAGAGGTTGTAGTTGGCGCCACTATTGGTGTGCACCCAACAGACACTAATGAAGGATTTAACCCTGCGGAATACGAGGAATTACTTTCCGAGGAAGTAGTTGGAATAGGAGAATGTGGTTTTGACTATTTCAGAACACCCAGAGAAGATGTTCACGTACGCCAGAGAGAAGTTTTTGAAGCTCAGGTTTCTTTTGCCTTAGACAATGATTTACCTCTAATGCTACACATACGTCCGTCTGAGGGGAGTATAGACGCACACGAAGACGCCTTAGAGGTGTTAAAGCTCTATGAGGGTGTTCGTGGAACAGTTCATTTCTTTACTTCAAACAAAGAAGTTGCTCGAGAATACGTAGCACTTGGATTTATGGTTAGTTTTCCCGGAGTAATCACATTTGCACCGGAATTGAACGAAGTAGTGCGCGATATGCCGTTAGATATGATTTTAGCTGAAACAGACTCGCCGTACGCTACTCCTGTGCCTCATAGGGGTAAAAGGAACGAACCCATCTTTGTAATAGATGTAATTAAAGCAATAGCTACAATCAGAGGAGAGGATTTTGAACACGTATCTAAACAGGTAAACGAAAACGCAGAAATGCTATTTTTATCAGGGAAATAGCCTTGCTCAGCGGTACGGGCTATGCTATTCTCACGCACACATGACAGAAGAAATTAACAACGAAGGAGAAGAAACACAAGTATATGAACTTGGATACCACATTTTACCTACTGTAGTTGCAGAGGAATTAGAAAGTGAGGTAGCTAAACTACGTAGCGCAATTGAAGCACGTGGTGGTTCGTTTATTACCGAAGGAACTCCAGAAATGATTAATCTTAGTTATCCAATGTTTATCAACAACGGAGGAAAGAAAACTAGGTACGAAAGAGCATATTTTGGTTGGATGAAGTTTGAAATGTCACCATCAGAGGCAATAGCACTTCGTGACGAAGATTTAACTACAAACAAAGAAGTATTACGATTCCTACTAATTAAAACTACTCGTGAAGAAACTCGCGCTCAACTTCAAACCGAGCAAAACACTATATTACGTGAAGTTAAAACTACAGGAACTATAAAAGCAAAGCACACTGAAGAAGAAGGTGGAGAAGTCTCAGAAGAGGAGATTGCAAAATCTATTGACGAAATCGTTGGAGAAGAAAAGAAAGAGGAATAAACAAAAAACCGACCATTAAGGTCGGTTTTTTGTTAGAAAGGTATATCGTCTGGATCGATGTCTTCTTCAGGGTATTCTATTCCTTTTCCGGAAGATGCTGGTGGTTCAGCACTTTCGTCTCCCTTAGTTGTTGTTGGAGCTCCAGTACTGCCTGCCTTTGGTCCAAATTGGACTCTGTCGGCTACTATCTCTGTTCTATACTGCTTTACACCGTCTTTTTCCCAGCTTCGTGTCTGGAGGCGTCCTTCGATAAAGGCAGCATTTCCTTTATGTAGGTATTGAGCTGTTGTTTCAGCTTGGCGCCCGAAAACCACAATGTTGTGCCAGTCTGTTTGTTCTTTCTTTCCTCCGTCTTTATCCTTGTAAACTCTAGTTGTGGCAAGAGAAAATGACGCTACTTGAACACCTGAAGGCAATGCCTTTAGTTCAGGATCACGTCCTAAGTTTCCATAAACCATTACTTTGTTAATATACATATTTTTTCTATTTTAATTCTTAACTTAGCGGTCATTGTATCAAATTTTATTAATTCGCTCTAGGGCTTGAAAACATTCGCTAAAAGTGTATTATGCACCAACTTATGACAGCAGATTATTTTTCACAATTTGGAATTAAGTATATCGACTACAAAGATGTTGATGTTCTTAAGAAATTCTTAAACCCACACGGGCGTATTAAAGCGCGTACCCAAACGGGACTTACTGCAAAACATCAAAGAGATGTAGAAAGAGCCGTTAAAAGAGCTCGCGAAATGGGACTACTAGCCTACATAATGAAATAGAAAGCATCTCGAAAGAGGTGTTTTTTAAGCTCTCTCAACGTATTCTCCAGTTTCTGTGTTAACTCTAATTATGTCCCCTGTGTTTATAAACAGTGGGGTAGTAACAGTTAATCCTGTTTCAAGTACAACAACCTTGTTTCCTCCGGCTGTAGTGTTACCTCGTATGTTTGGTGGTGCTTCAGTTACTTCTAAGTCTACTTTTATAGGAATACGTATACCGATTATTTCTTCTTCGAATACTTTAGCGTCGATTATATCGTTTTCACGAATGTAATTTAATGTGTTACCCAATGTTTCTTGGGGGATTATGAATCTATTTGCAGGATCCTTCGGATCAGAAAACATTGTCTCACCCTTATTTTCATAAAGGAATTTAATTTCTCTTATACTAATGTCCGCTTCAACTATTTTGTCAGATTGTGTAAATGTCTTCTCAACAGTAGAACCACTACGAAGGTTTCGCATTTTTGCGCTGTTGTGAGGCTTTTGTCTTTGCTTCTTAACAACACCGCTAGTGGAGAGAACTTCAAAAGGGTCTCCGTCGAGTACGATAAGTTTACCCGGCTTAACTTCCGTGTAGGAAAGCATATTTAAACTTCTTTCAAATTCTTTCTAATTTCTTTTAAGATTTCGGTGGCTACCTTTTTATTTTCTCGTAGGAATGTTCTTGCTGCGTCGTATCCTCTTCCAAGGGAAATATCATCAAACTTGTATGACGCACCGGATTTTTGAACTATTTCATATTTTTCTCCAAGGGCTAGAAGCTCACCTTCACGAGATATTCCTTCGTTATAGATTAAATCAAATTCAGCTGATCTAAATGGAGCTGCAACTTTGTTTTTAACAACCTTAACTCTGTGACGCCCTCCCATTATTTCAGTACCTTTCTTAATTTGTGCAATTCTACGGATATCCATACGAACAGAACTGTAGAATTTAAGTGCTTTACCACCAGTTGTAGTTTCAGGATTCCCGAAAACCATACCTATCTTCATTCTTGTTTGGTTTATGAAGATTATAACGGTATTACTCTTTGCAGAAATTGCAGTTAGTTTACGCATGGCTTGGCTCATTAGACGAGCCTGTTTTCCCATTTGGTGCGCTCCCATATCTCCTTCGATTTCATCCTTAGGAGTTAGTGCTGCTACTGAGTCGATTACGATAACATCAAGGCTACCTGAGCGGATTAAACTCTCAACAATTTCAAGTGCTTGTTCTCCTGTGTCAGGTTGTGATATTAGAAGGTCTTGGGTCTTAACACCTAACTTCTTAGCATAGACTGGGTCTAGTGCGTGTTCTGCGTCTATAAAGGCACAAACTCCACCAGTCTTTTGAGCTTCAGCTATTACGTGAAGTGAAAGAGTAGTTTTTCCAGAAGATTCTGGTCCGAAGATTTCTACGATTCTTCCTCTAGGTAAACCACCTATTCCAAGGGCCCAGTCTACTCCGATAGATCCGGTTGAGATAGTATCTATATCAACACGTGGATGTTCGCCGAGAGTCATAATTGCCTCATCACCAAACTTAGTTTTAATATCTTTTATTGCGGACTCAACCTTAGAGTTAAGTTTTGGTTCTTTAACTTCCTTAACTTCTTTAGCTTCTGTCACTTCTTTCGTTTTCTTTTTTGCTGCCATAATTTCTAATTATCCTTTAATTGTTCTTCTATAATATCAGTATTTGGTGAAGGTTTGTACACCACTTCAAGTATTTCAGTTTTCTCGCGACCGAACTTATCTTTAGCTTCAAAAATGAATTCATTCAAGCCTTCACTAAGAAGAAGTTCTTCGCTAAATACTCCTTCGTCACTAATTAAAACACTTCGTCCACTTAGTGTTATTTCGATTACATTTTTAACAGTTCCGCTAATTTCTATAAGTTCTGTATCAACTGTTATAGCTTCTTGTGTTCCTAGACTTATCTGCGGTCCCCACAAAAGGTTTCTTGCTTCGAAATATCCGTAAACAAATAGCAGGATCAGAAAAGCTAAAAAGAAATACTTAGTTATTTTAGTGTGATGGGGGAGCATGGCTATTCTTGCTTATCTTCTTCTGTGTTTTCTTCTTCATATTCTGCTACTTCCGTTTCTTCAGCACTTGCTAGAACTTCACGAGGCTTAGAACCGTCTTGAGGCCCAACGACTCCTTGTTCTTCTAACATATCCATAAGACGAGCGGCTCTCGCGTAACCTACACGTAGTTTCCTTTGCAGGAATGAAGTAGAACCTTTTCCTGCATCAATGATTACGTTCTTAGCATCTTCATAAAGATCGTCACTGTTATCATCCATTCCTACGTTTGATGAGAAGATTGTAGTGTCAGCCGCGATATCAGTTAGATCTATTTCGTCGTGAAGTTCATCGCTATATGTATCAACTAGGTACTTAACAGTGTTCTTTACTTCTTCCTCTGTAACAAATGGTGCCTGAATACGACGAGGCTTACTCATTTCTCCTGATAGGTACAACATATCACCAGCACCAAGTAGTTTCTCAGCCCCTCCCATATCAAGAATTGTTCTTGAATCAATTTGAGAAGAAACTTGTAGAGCTAGTCTTGAAGGTATGTTTGCCTTAATCAGTCCGGTGATAACTTGAACACTAGGTCGTTGAGTTGAAAGTATTAAGTGAATACCAACCGCACGACTCATTTGAGCAAGGCGAACGATAGCTGCTTCTAATTCACGAGGATACGCTGTCATAAGATCTGCCATTTCGTCTATGATTGTAACAATGTAAGGCATAGCCTCTGGCTTGTTAGTATCGTCATCGTCTGCTTTTGCCATTGCAGGTCCGTATATATTTTTATGATAGGAATCGATGTCACGAACCTTTTCGGTTTCTAGTATGTCGTAACGCCTATCCATTTCTTTTGCTAACCATTTAAGTGCAAGGATTGCTTTCTTAGGGTTTGTAACAACAGGTGTTAGTAGGTGAGGGATCTCATTGTAGAGGGTGAGTTCAACTCGCTTTGGATCGATCATGATAAATCGTAACTCTTGTGGTCCCTTTCTATATAGAAGACTCATTATTATGTCGTGAACAGTTACAGACTTACCTGCACCGGTAGCTCCCGCAATTAGAAGGTGGGGCATCTTTGCGATGTTAGTGAAGTGTGGCTTTCCTGTTATATCGCGACCAAGTGCGATAAGGAGAGGCTTGTCCGTATTTTGATACTCCTTATCTGAAAGAAGAGAGGCAAGGCCAAGAATAGACTTAGTAGTGTTTGGAACTTCGATACCAACTAAGGACATTCCAGGAATTGGCGCTTCAATTCTAATTGGACTTGCGGCGAGAGCCAGTTCCAAGTTACTTTGAAGTCCCATTATCTTTGCAAGACGAACTCCTTCGGCTGGCTTCATGGCGTAACGTGTA
The DNA here is from genome assembly GCA_002401495.1 of Candidatus Kaiserbacteria bacterium. The sequence goes on along the minus strand of NVTG01000021.1, from coordinate 6,818 downwards.
ACGGTCGGACCAATTGATACTTCATCCATTTCTACATCTATTCCAAAGTTCTGTAATGTTCGCTTGATTGTGTTCGCACTTGCCTTAACATCGCCAACGGCAGGCTTTCCTCTATCTTTTTGCAATATAGAAAGTGGCGGCGGTGTGTAATCACCAGTGTTTCCTGCTGAGAAATTAAATACAGACGCGTTTGAATCATCAGAACCTCCGAAGTTGAATATTCCAGGAGATTTCTTTTTTTCTGGATCTTCTTCAATCTCGGCTTCTGCTCTTGCGGTTTCAATTTCAATAGCGGCTTCTTCGCTTTCTTCAAGAACGTGCTCTTCTTCGTCTTCAGGAATTTCCTTGCCCATGGCTTTAGCTAGAGTAGGGAAGGCTCTTAGTGGGTGAAGATCAAAAGCAACAAGTAGAGAGACTACAATAAGTGTAAGAAGTGCAATAACAGTAGCGACAGTATCGATTGCGTAAGTTAGTGGAATAGAAAGCATCTTTCCAATTAGTCCTCCTTGATTTGAGAAAAGAGTTTCAACTAATGAAAGGCCACTTAAGAAGAAAACTGCAGTTGCAATGATTTTAAGTTTTCCAACGCTGTCTTTATCAAACGAGTTGAACAAGACTACTGCAACAAGTGCAAAAGAAAGAGGTACTAATATATAGCCCACTCCGAAAAGTGCGGAGAGCCAAAGGTATATCATATCGCCAACTTTACCGGCCCATCCAAACCAGGCTAGCATTAAAATAACTGCAGTACCCACAGCCATAACTGCCCAAACACCTTTTAATGTTTCAGATCCAATAGCGGGAATACTTGGAGTGTCTTCCTCCTCGTCTTTCTTTCTATTCCTCTTTGTAACCTTCTTTGGTTTAACTTTTTTATCGCTTTTCTTTCGTGCTGCCATTTTTCTTTTATTACTTTCCTTTGATATGTACAAATAATACCACAATCAAATAAAAGTTATGAAAGAGAATCACAAGAAATCAAGTTGACCCTAGGGGACATCTGTTTATAATGGACATAACGTAAAGGGCATCCTTACGGACATTCTGTAAAGGACATTTACAACACATTCGTGTCCTTTATATAAAGGACACGCGCATGATAAACAAGTATATAAACAAAGGAGTTTCCATAAAGCCCTACAAGGGAATAATGCTTGATGCCAATATTGAAGTTAGTCCGTTTGGTGAAAACAGAGCAACTGAGATCGCCTACAGAAAGGCAGAGGGTCTAGCTACAGCTACATACTTGGTAACAAACTTAATACCTCAGACAGAGACCATTAGAGAGAACCTAAGAGAGCACTCGCAGGGACTTCTTCCAATAGTGATGGATATGAGAGAAGGTATACGCTTCTCAAGTACACGTAAAGCAGTAGCTCACACTAGGCAAATATTGTCGCTTTTAGACATAGCACACGCCTCAGGGAACATTTCTAACATGAACCTGGAGGTCCTTAAGCATGCCTATGGAGACTTTGTTAGATTCCTTAACTCATCTACTAACAAGGATTCGGCTCAAAATGGTGACCTGGGGGAGGATTACTTCACAAATATTTCTAAAGGACAAAGAATAGCTATAAAGGACACGATAAAGGACATAAATCTAAAGGACACGGAGAGCGGAATAGATGAGCGTCCTAAGTCTGTAAAGTTTAAGCGACAAGTTGCTAATAGAAGGGTTGCCATTTTGGATGTGATTACAAAGAAGGGTTCTGCCCACATTAAGGACATTTCTTCAGAAATTTCGGATTACGGTATAAAAACCATCCAACGTGAGTTAAGTTCCCTAGTAAACGATGGAATTATTAAAAAAGAGGGATCAAAGCGTTGGACCACGTATTCTATAGTTATTTAATCGATTTACCTAGGTTTTAAGCCATATTCCAGAAAAAGTAGATTTTTTCGCTTTTTCTTAGCATTTTAATCAAAAAACCAGCTATTTTGCCTGCAAAAAGTGTTGACTTTTAAGCTCAAGGAGGTATTCTTTCACCACGTTAAAGCCAAGAACAAAAGCCGTTTCTGCGGTCGCTTTTTCGTGCGAACACATTTCGCAAAGTTTTGTTCGCTATCCACATTACTGATTATAGGTCGTTGAACACTTGGCTTAGCGATATATAATAGTGGGTAAGCCCATATACTTTATTGGTGTATGAGCAGTGTACTTTGATAACGTTTCGCATTGAATTTCAATGAAGAAACCGCATATTAAAACCTTTAGTTATCTACATATTTTTTGTAGATGGCATTTCTGAGATGGAAGCAAAGTCCCTTAATGATAGGCAGACAGACAAGCAGACTAAAACACGCTAGCTAACTCATACACATCGTCGTGTCGAAATATGATGATGTCGAGATGGCAATTAAAAGCAAAGTCGACTTTAAGTTTTTTGGTAACTCCATTACAAATTATTATTAGTAATTGTTACCTCATAACAAAAAAGGAGGCGCCTACATTTCTATATGAAGTGTGGAAGAAAAAATGTGAGATTGATTTGGTCGACAAATTAATTTTGCAGCTATGGCCGTCTCCGGGCAATTACAAAAACCGGGGATGAGAATCCCTCGGATAAGCCGAGACATTCATAGTCACAAAGGTCTATAAGTTGTAGAAATTCTTTCATTATTAATTTTGAATTTCTACTTAATTAAAAAAACATGACTCAAACATTAACAACAAACAAAGTTGCAGCAGCAGCTATTGGTCTTGCTATGGTGTTCACGTCTTTTGGTTTTGCTTCAACAGCATCAGCCCAAAGCGTTGACGATCTAGCAGCACAAATTGCTTCACTACTAGCAACAATCACATCTCTACAAGCACAGCTTGCAGGAATGACAGGAGGAGGAGCTATGACAGGTTCATACAACTTTACTCTAAACCACGAAATGGGTGACGAAGGTGGAGAAGTTATGGACATGCAGAAGTTCATGAACGCTCAAGGATTTGCAGTTTCAGCAACTGGTGCTGGTTCACCAGGAAACGAAACTTCATACTTTGGTAGCCGAACAAAGCAAGCAGTTGTAGCTTGGCAAAACGCCAACGCAGCAGCAGTGCTTACACCAGTTGGACTTACATCTGGTACAGGTTACTGGGGACCAAGTTCACGAGCACACGCTAACTCAATGGGAGGAGGCACAACAGGAGGTACTACAACTGTTCCTACAGGAACAGGAGTTACAGTTTCAGCAGCAGCACAGCCTGCTAACGGAATTTCTGTTGAAGGAGCAGCGCGAGTTCCCTACACTAAGTTTGTTCTTACAAACAACAGTGGAGTAGCTCAAACTATTAGCTCAGTTACAGTTGAACGAGGAGGTCTATTGAACAACCTTGCAATCGCAGGAGTAGTTCTACTTGACCAAAACGGAATGCAACTTGGAAACGCTCGAGTTCTTAACTCAGTTAACCAAGCAACAGTAGGAACACCAATGACTTTGAATGCAGGCGCAAGCATGACATTCACAGTTGCAGCCAACATGAACGCATCACTTGATCTTTATGCTGGTGAAGTTGGATTCCTTTCAGTTGTAGCAATCAACACTTCAGCAACTGTGGCCGGATCACTTCCAATCACAGGAGCATCACACACCAACAACGCAACACTTGCTATTGGTTCAGTGACAGCTCAACGTGGTGTAGAAGACCCAGCAGCAGCAGCTTCAAAGGAAATCGGTACAACCGGTTATACTTTCACATCTGTTAAATTGACTAACTCAGGTTCAGCTGAAGACGTTCGTCTTCACTCAATCCGATTTGATCAAGCTGGATCAGCATCAGGAACTGATATAGTAAACGTAATGGCTTACGTTGATGGTGTGGCTTACGCCCCAGTTATCGACGGAGACGTATACACATTTGCTTTCGGATCAGGGATCATCATTAAAGAAGGTCTTTCGAAAGAAGTTGTTGTAAAGGGTGATATTTCAGGTGGAACAAACCGAACAATCTCATTCGACGTTTACAAGTACACTGACATTAGTGTTAGTGGAGAAACTTACGGATACGGACTTACAGCTACTGACGGAGGAGCAGGATTTGATTCTACAACTCCAGTTTACGATGCATCAGATGTAACAATTACAGCTGGTACATTTAACTCAGTATCTAAGAGTAGCGCAGCACCAGCTGCTAACATTGCTATCCAGACTTCAGACCAAATCCTAGGAGCATTTACTGTTGATATTAAGGGAGAATCAATAACGGTTCAAACTATAACAATGGTAGCTACTATCGCAGGAGGTCCAGTTGGAACTGACCTAGACAACGTTACTTTGGTTAACCAAAACGGCGTAGTACTAGCAGGACCAGTTGATGCATCTGGAGATGCAACAGGTGACCTTTCATTCGCATCAGTTACATTCCCAACGGGAGTGACAACTCTGTATGTGAAGGGATATCTTGACTCAACATTCGGTGCAGCTGACACAATCATCATGAGCACAACTCCATCAAACTGGAGCGACGCTACTGGTGACACAACAGGTGATACCGTTACACTTCCAAGCTCAACAGCAACAGCAAACACTATGACAGTGCAAGCTGCTACATTGAGCGCAACAACGCTAACTCAACCCGCCGCTCGTTCAATCGTACCTGGTACAGTTGACATGGTATGGGCTACAGCATCTCTTGACGCTGCTAACTCAGGTGAGGACGTACGTGTTACATCAATTGTAATTGAAGATACAATTACAACTGCTGGAGAAGGAACAGAAATCGACAACGTTGAAATCTGGGCTAACCTTTCAGGAGGCGCTACTAACGACTCAGTTCGTGGTGACGTTTACGAAACACAAGTTGCTGACGCTGAACAATTGGCTGGATCAGGAACAGGAGATCATCTTCTAACAATAGGACTTGAAACTCATATTGTTGTAGCAAAGAACACAGCTGTGGGAATTGCTATTGTTGCAGACCTTTCATCATCAGCATCAGCTTCTGACGAACACCGATTCTCTATCGACACCGATTCAGGTGACGTTACAGCAGTAGGTGCGGTTTCAGGGACATCAGTTACTGTAGTTCCTACAGGAGCTGGTCAAATAATGACAGTTGCAGCTGCGGGTGACGTTACACTTACAGTGGACTCATCTTCACCAGATGCAATGAGAATTCTTGACGCAACTACACAACAAACTGTTGCTGTATTCCGACTAGCCGCTAACAATGTTGAAGATGTAAACATCGACAGCATGAAGGTAACTAGTGACGGAACAGATAACGCTGTTGGTTCTTACCACTTCTGGGTAGGAGGAGTAGAAATCGGAACTGGAGTAGCCGGAGGACAAGACACTGCAGAAGCATTCTTCTCAAACGGAGCTATTGTAGTACCAGCTGATGGATACATACTAGTTACGGTTAAGGTTATAATGAACCCAATTGACGGAACTCAAGTTTCTAACGGAGCTACAGTAGTTACAACAATTGCAGCTTCAGGTGACGTTGACGGAACAGGTGTGGATTCAGGAACAGCAATTGATCCTAATGACGTGTCTGTTGACGCAGCAACTCATACTATGTACGAGGCAATCGCAACGGTTGTTCTTGATAACACTGGTATAAGTACAACACTTGTAAGCAGCGTGAACCACTTGCTAGCCAAGTTAGTGATAACTAACACAGGTGACCAAGACATTACTTTGAACAATGCTGACGGAAACGTTATCATCGCTCAATTAAACATTGTTGGAGATGGTGTGTCTGCAATAGACACATTCACCGTAAAGGACCAGGACGGAAACGTACTTGACTCTGACGAGGTTGTTGATACAGATGCAGGTGCCCAACAGATCACATTCGATCTTGACGGTGCTTACACTGCTGGATTAACAATTGCAGGAGGTACATCGGAAACGGTTTACTTCTATCTCGACACATCAGACTTACCTGATGATGGAGATACTGCACAATTATGGTTCGATGACGCTACAACTGACTTTACCTACGGTATTGACAGTACTGGCGACTTCCAAGAAGGAGATGAGGTATTCCAAGGAGATATCTTTGGACCAGCTCACGTAAATCCTTCGTAATCGAGTTAGCTTGATTACACTAGTTAACTTCTATAGTTAGCTAGGGATAGGGAAAAGCCCCGGTCGCGAAAGCGGTTGGGGCTTTTTCCGTGCCTATATGATTAGCAAAAACACTCCAGGTAACTGGGGTGTTTTTTGCTTTATATAGGAAAACCGTTATTATATAGGCATGAAATATATGACATCAAAAAACATACTAATAGCACTAGGTGCTATTCTTTTAATTATAGCTACTATGTTCTTTACTAAAACAAACACTCCTTCAGAGAGGACGGTTATAGAGGACACAGCAATCACTACGGAAGAAATTGTTGAGACAATCCCAGATAGTATTGAAGTTCCTAAAAAGAAATCCCCGTTGAGGTTTTCTGTTGAAAGTGGTCCAGGTCTACAAGAAAAAAAGGACCTTGGGCCGCGACTACCAGCTACGGGTTCTCCGCTAGCTGCTTTGCAGTATGCGGCTGAGGCTATGCAAGCGGGGGATTTAGAACGCTCACTTTCGTACTTTAGTGAGGACGTTAAGGATTCATACCGTACGTCGTTTGTTACCGGATACGAAGGGAAGATGCATCCAGTATTAGGAGCGTTTCTTTCTGGTACCACAGATCCAGTAGAGTTAATTCAGCCAGAATACGGACTATACGAGATAGCGATATACCAGAACGGTTCGACAGTACCATATCGCGCTTACTTTAGATTCGATGGCTCAGTAGGAGAGTTTGTTATAACTGAAGGATAGAAAAAAGTGTAGCACAAACCCTGGAGGGACATTGTGAACTTAAAAAGTTCTA
>NVTG01000020.1 GCA_002401495.1 Candidatus Kaiserbacteria bacterium | reverse complement strand
TAAAGTATTGCAAGACAAATTAGGACAAGTAGCGAATGATTTGCAAAGTGGTTCCACTATTGCAGATGCCCTTGGAAAGCATCCTAAGGTATTTAGTCCTTTTTATGTTTCGATGGTTCGCGCAGGTGAGGAAACAGGACGTCTTGATGAATCATTTGCTTTTTTGGCGGATTACTTGGACAGAACTTACGAAGTAGCTTCAAAAGCAAAAAACGCATTAATTTATCCCGCCTTTGTTATAGCAACTTTTGTTGCTGTTATGGTTCTTATGCTCACAACAGTTATTCCAAAGCTTTCGGAAATCCTACTAGAATCAGGGCAAGACATACCGATTTATACAAAGATCGTTATTGGAATGTCTCTGTTTTTATCTAAATACATTTGGTTTATTCTCATTGCGATTGTTATAGGTATTGTATTTTTCTATCGATATTTAAAAACTGAAAGCGGTAGCTATAAGTTAGCAAGAGCAAGATTAGATATACCTTTTATAGGAGATTTATATCTAAAACTATACATGTCCAGAATTGCCGATAGTCTTAGTACAACTCTATCAAGTGGAATTCAACTTGTTCGAGGGTTTGAGATTAGTGCTTCAGTTGTTGGGGATCCGGCCTATGAAAGAATCTTAAAAGAAGTAGCAAAAGAAATTCAAAGTGGACGCCCCGCATCTGAGATTTTGTCTGAGTATAAGGAATTTCCCAATATTATGGTTGCTATGATAAGGGTAGGTGAGGAAACTGGAGACCTTGGAAAAATACTTAATACGATGGCGAAGTTCTATAGAAGAGAGGTATCTAACGCTGTTGACACCCTAGTATCTTTAATTGAACCTATGATGATCGTTATGTTGGGACTAGGTGTTGGGTTCTTATTGGCTTCAGTACTAGTTCCTATATACAATCTTTCGGCAGGATTCTAGCGTTATCCACAATGGACAGTGTGAGAGCACCCATTGGGGCGCATAATGTAGGTATACAAGGCAGAACTGGTCGTTCGCGGTCTTGGGGTTGTACATAGATGTTGAATAACACCTGCCGTGCACAAAGGTATTTATTATTATTAATAGATTAGATAAATATGAAACTTTTTACTAAAAAAACTCGAGGGTTTACACTAATTGAATTGCTAGTTGTTATAGCAATCATAGGTATTCTTTCATCAGTAGTACTAGCATCACTAAACTCAGCGCGTGAAAAATCACGAGACGCTCGACGTATTGGAGATGTTAAGCAGCTACAACTAGCTCTTGAAATGTACTACGACTCAAACAATGGGTATCCATCAGCTACTTCTGCATTAGTACCTGACTACATTCCTGTTGCACCAATTGATCCTCAAACTACAACAGCGTATACATACGTAGCTACTGGAACTACATCATATGTTCTATTGGCAGACTTAGAAACTACCCATAATGTCCTTGGTTCGGATATAGACGGAACAGTTCTAGGAGAAGATTGTCTTGGTGACGGAACAATATATTGTGTTCAACCGTAGGTAATATTCTTACCTTAATTGTAAAACACGCACCAATCAGGTGCGTGTTTTGCTGTTATAATTTACCCATGATAATAGCGGCTTTAGCAGGATTAATTCTAGGTAGCTTCCTAAATGTTGTTATTTTGCGTCTTAATACAGGACGCTCTACTGAAGGTAGGAGCGGGTGTATGAGCTGTGGTTCTACTTTAGGTTTTTTTGAACTCATCCCAGTAGTTTCGTTTTTCCTCCTGAAGGGCAATTGCAAATCTTGCGGAAGTGGAATATCTAGTCAGTATTGGATGGTAGAAATATCAACCGCAATACTATTTGCTCTTGTTTGGATGAAGGGATTCCCACTGTTCGAAACATTAATTTCGTTGGTTTTGGTAAGTCTACTTGTTGTTATAGCAACATACGACATACGACATACCATCATTCCTAATAGTGTAGTGTATACGTTTATAGTTGTGACGTTTATTGCAAACATGGCAACCACTCCACTTATTTACATGGCATTCAGTGGAATAGTTGTTGCACTACCGTTATTTTTACTTTGGTTAGTTTCCAAAGGACAGTGGATGGGATTTGGAGATGTAAAATTAACAATTGGGTTTGGATTCCTTTTAGGAATTTACGGTGGACTAATGGCAGTTATGCTCGGCTTCATATTAGGGGCTGTAATAAGCTTGATACTTTTGGCTATTCCAAAAGTTATGCGATTCACCCCGTTGAGAGGTGCTCGTATAAGTTTTACAATGAAAAGCGAGGTACCCTTTGCTCCTTTTTTGATCCTTGGTTTTATCCTCGTATTTCTATTTAACGTAGACTTACTTGCGTTAACTGATTTGTTTATATGAAAAGAGGTTTTACACTTATAGAATTAATAGTTGTCATGGGAATAATGATGATTATTACCAGTATCTTACTCGTGAACTACAATAAGTTTGGAGGACAAGTACTTTTAAGGAACCTGGCTTATGAGGTAGCACTTTCAGTAAGAGAGGCACAGGTGTTTGGTATATCATCAAGGGCGTTTCAAGGAGGCTTCTCAACAGGGCATGGTGTCTATTTTGATTTAGGAAGCAGTACCAATTCTTTTTCTCTTTACTCGGATGCTGACGGAAATAGTTTCTTTAATTCTGCAAGTACCGAGTGGGTTAAGACCTCTACCTTAGGAAGAGGGTATTCAATTGATAGAATATGTGTCTCTTCAGGAGGTTCTGAGAGTTGCAATATAATTGAACTAGACATTCTTTTCAAAAGACCTGAACCGGACGCTATAATAAGAGCATCCACAGGTGGTTCATTCACTTCCTATAGTAGCGCTCGTATAGTACTGGTTTCTCCTCAGGAGAAAAAAAGAAGTGTTTTAATTGAATCTGCAGGTCAGATTTCAGTACAAAGATATGATGAATAATAAAGGATTTACATTGATTGAAATGATGGTTGCGGTCTCACTGTTTTCTGTTGTTATGACAATAAGTACTGGAGCACTACTATCTCTACTTGATGCAAACAGAAAGGCACAATCTATACAATCTGTTATGAATAACTTAAACATCGCCTTAGATGGGATGGTTAGAAATGTAAGAATGGGAACAAATTATAGTTGTAGGGGTGGAAACACCACGAATAATAATACACTTGCAACACGAAAAAATTGCTCATCTGGGGAAGAGCTTTTAGCTTTTGAATCTTTTAATGGAACCTCTTCTAACGCAGATCAATGGGTGTATTGGATTGATGGGGGACGATTATACAAGTCCACAGACTCGCGAAGTACTTCTCTTCCGATAACAGCTCCGGAAATACATATAGACTCTTTTGAGGTCTATGTAACAGGCGCAGCACAAACACTTTCAAGTAATGGAGATGTATCCCAACCAAAAGCAGTTTTTGTTATTCAAGGAACAGCGGGTTCGGAAGATTCACCAGGTTTAATTGGAGGTAAATTGAAGACTCGAACGACTTTTAACATTCAGGCAACCGCTTCGCAGCGCATTTTAGATTTATGATGAATAAAGGATTTACATTAGTTGAAACAATGGTTGCCATCTCTGTTCTTGTGGTTGCAATAACAGCACCACTTACTCTTTCTTCTCAGAGTTTATTTTCTGCAATATACGCAAAAGATCAAACTACAGCATTTTATCTAGGGCAAGAAGCGATTGAAATTGTACGTAATACGAGGGATGGTAATTTATTAAGATATTTAGACGGACAATCTACAGATTGGCTGTCAGGAATACCTACGGACTCTAATTTTCATGTAGATGTTATAGATGGCTCATTAGACTCTTGTACTTCTTGTTTGGACACGAAACTAAAACATGATGGTACTTTTTATAACCACCAGTCAGGTACAGATAGTCGTTTTAGTAGGAGTACCAAGGTTGATATTGATGGAACTAATATAAATGAGGCTACAATAACTGTAAAAGTTGAGTGGCAGACGGGTTCTTTTAACAAAAGGACCATAGAGCTGAAGGAGACCATCTTTAATTGGGTTCCACCCCAAAGTTAATTATGAAAAATAGAGGATTTACATTACTTATCGCAGCACTTCTAGCATCTTTGCTAACGGCTCTTGGTCTTTCTATGTTTACAATCGCACAGAAAGAGCTGATCCTCTCATCTCTAGGAAGAGATTCCCAGTTTGCTTTCTATGCAGCAGACTCCGGAGCAGAATGTGCCATGTATTGGGATTTCCATCACGATGCTTTCAATGATTCAACTGTATTTGCAGGAAGTCCAAAATGTTCTGATGAGACTTTGGTAGATTTCCCAACAAATCAAGGAGACGGAATCTCAGATGGTGTTAGTGGCTTGGGAGGTACAAGTGTGAGTAAGTTTTGGTTCTCTGTAGATGGATTTTGCTCGTATGTAACCGTAACTAAAAGAGACACAGCGCCGCACACAACTATAGAATCTCTTGGCTACAACACTGGATGTAATGATCATGATAATCCAAGAAGGCTCGAAAGAGCGGTTAGAGCTACGTTTTAGAGGAAAAAAGTGGTTGTCGTAGTACAATACCACTATGCCAACTAAAGAAGAAAACGAGCGCGCTAAGAAACTGCGAGATCTAATTCAGTATCATAGACATTTGAATCATGTTGAGGATAGACAAGAGATATCAGAACAGGCCCTTGATTCCTTAAAAAAGGAACTCTTTGACCTAGAGGACTTGTTTCCATCCCTAATTACTCCCGATTCACCAACTCAAAGAGTTGCCGGTAAGGCATTAGATAAGTTTGAGAAGATTACGCATAAGATTTCTCAATGGTCTTTTAACGATGCGTTTGATGAGGGTGATATGCAGGCGTTTGATTCTCGTGTTAAGCGACTACTTGATGTTGAAGAGGTAGTGTATTCAACTGAACTTAAAATAGATGGATTTAAAATAGTTCTTGAATACAAAAATGGGGAATTACTAACGGCGGCTACTCGTGGAGATGGAAAAGTGGGTGAAGATGTAACTAATAACGTACGCACTATTGATTCCATTCCGTTAAAACTTACTAAAGATGTAGATATTATAGTAGAAGGAGAAATATGGCTTGGGAAAAAGAATTTTTTACAAATAAATAAGAAGAGAAAGAAAGAAGGGGAAGCAGAATATGCTAACCCGCGTAATGTAGCGGCAGGTACCATACGCCAACTTGATCCAAGCATTGTTAAAGAAAGGAAACTCGACTGCTTTATATATGACATAGCTTCCATGAGTGGATCCTTACCTAAAACTCAAATCGAAGAACTTATGCTATTGAGAGAATTAGGATTCAAAGTTAATAGTAATTTTGAACAACACTTAACGATAGCGGAAGTTTTAAAATCTTGGGAAAGATGGGTTAAGGATGCTCCTAAAGAGGATTATCTTGTAGACGGATTAGTTATAAAGGTTAATGAAATAGAACAGCAGGAAAGATTGGGTTACACCGGAAAAGCTCCTCGTTTTGCTATAGCGCTGAAGTTTCCAGCAGAACAGGTTACTACCGTAGTTGAAGACATCGTCTTACAAGTTGGACGCACTGGTGTTTTAACTCCGGTTGCTCATCTTCGTCCTGTGTTAGTTGCAGGCTCTACCGTTTCTCGTGCGACACTACATAATGAAGACGAAATTAAACGATTGGACGTTCGTATAGGTGACACTGTTATTCTACAAAAAGCAGGAGACATAATTCCAGATATAGTGGAGGTGCTTAAAGACATGAGAACTGGTAAAGAAAAGAAATATGTTTTTCCTAAAAAAGTAGAAGCTTGTGGAGGGGATGGTTCAATTGAAAGAGTGGAGGGCCAGTCTGCATGGAGATGCTCTTCGAAAGATTCATTTGGCCAACGTACTCAAGTGTTATCACACTTTGCTTCCAGAAAAGCAATGAATATTGATGGACTCGGAGAATCAATAGTCGAGGCACTATTAAAAGCTGGATTAGTTAATAGTTTTGATGATTTTTATACCCTTAAGAAAGGAGATGTTTTGGAGTTAGAAGGCTTTGCCGAGGTTAGTGCACAAAACCTTTTAGATTCAATTGAAGATTCTAAAAAGAATTCACTGAACAAACTATTGGCCGGATTATCAATCGATCAGGTTGGAGAGGAAACAGCGAGAGACCTGGCAGAGAACTTTTCAATGGACGAATTAATGAAAGCTAAAAAGGAAGAGTTGATTTTAATTGAAGGGATTGGTGAAATTGTAGCTGAATCTATTGTTGGTTGGTTTGATAGGAACAGAGAGATGGTAGAGAAGTTGTTGGCTCATTTGGATATTAGTAGTAGCAGAAAGAAGGAGGGAGGTCTTTCAGGAAAAATTTTTGTATTAACTGGTACGCTTTCAATTTCGCGCGATGAGGCAGGAGAGAAGATACGCTCCCTTGGGGGAAAGGTAGGTAGTTCTGTTTCAGTAAAAACTGATTACGTTGTAGCAGGTGAGAGTGCTGGTTCTAAATTGGAGAAAGCAGAAGAATTAGGAGTTTCGGTGCTAAATGAGGAAGAGTTTGTTAATATGATTCAATCATGACAGACGTAGATATAAAAAAACTAGCAGAACTTTCCCGCCTTTCAATTGGTGATGAGGAATTAAAACAACTTGAACAAGAAATTCCAGAAATTTTAGAGTTTGTTGATCAAATAAAGGACGCAAAATTGGCAGGAACCGAGAAGGAAGTGGGTGAGCACTATAATATTATGCGCGAAGATGGTGAACCTCACGAAACCGGAAAATATACAAAAGATATGATTGATGCGATGCCAGATTCTAAAAACGGATATTTGAAAGTAAGAAAGATAATACAACAAGACTAATATGACTATTAAAGAAGCAAGAAACTTGTTGGACAAAGGGGAGATAACTTCTGTTGAACTAGCAAAGCAATATTTGGAAAAGGAAGATAATCTAAATGCATATTTAGAGATTTTTGATGATGTAGAAGAACAAGCAAAACGTGCTGACAAAATGATTGAAGAAGGAGACATTCATCCACTTACAGGAATTCCTTTAGCGATAAAAGATAATATTTTAATTAAAGGCCACATCGTAAGTGGCGCTTCAAAAATACTTGAGAATTATCAAGCAAGTTATGATGCTCATGTTATTGAAAAATTAAAAGAGCAGGGTGCTGTTTTAATAGGACGCACAAACATGGATGAGTTTGCCATGGGATCTTCAACTGAAAACTCAGCATATGGTGTAACAAAAAACCCTCATGACGTTAATAGAGTTCCAGGAGGCTCTTCCGGGGGAACGGCTGCTGCTGTTGCTGGAGATTTGGCTATAGCAGGCCTAGGAACGGATACTGGAGGCTCTATACGCCAACCAGCAGCCTTTTGTGGTCTTGTTGGGTTCAAGGCAACCTACGGTGTAGTTTCGCGCTATGGAGCTATGGCGATGGGTTCTTCTTTGGATCAAATTGGGCCCTTAACTACAACCGTTGAGGATTCAAAAATTCTTTTTGATGCAATACGAGGTTATGACAAAAGAGATGCTACTTCTTTGAATGTGGAAGTAGACACAACAGAGCCAAAAATAATTGGAGTCCCAAGGAGCTCTTTAAAGGGCGTTGATGAAGATGTTCTTAAATCTTTTGAAGAATCTTTAGAGAAAATGAAAAAAGAAGGTTATGAAATAGTTGATATAGATTTGCCAAACGTAAAGTATTCTTTGGCTGCGTATTATATTGTTATGCCGGCGGAGGCTTCAACTAACCTTGCGCGATATGACGGAGTTCGCTACGGAGTAAAAAAAGAGGGAGACGATCTTTTGGGCGATTATTTAGAAACAAGAGGTTCAGGGTTTGGCGCCGAGTCACGTAGAAGAATATTAATTGGTGCTTTTGTACTTTCAGCAGGATACGCCGATGCGTATTATAGGAAAGCAGAAGCAGTTAGAGATCAGATTAGAGGAGACTTTAAAGAGGCTTTTTCTAAAGTTGATGTTATTGCAACACCCACAACTCCAACTCCTGCATTTAAGATAGGTGAGAAGTCAGATGATCCTCTTTCCATGTATGCGGCTGACATCTTCACAGTTCCTGCTAACTTGGCTGGAATTCCAGCAATTTCAATTCCGATGGGAACTGTTTCAAGAGATGGGGTAGATTTACCTATTGGTATGCAATTTCTCGCTCCCCACAAACAGGATGATTCGCTATTTAAAATTGGTAAGAAGTTTGAGACAATAGAGTAGTATGTCGCACTTAAATTCAGTTACAGCACCGAGCTTTAATTCAGACTTTCAAGAGTTTGTAGAAGTTCAAGAATATTCTGCAGATACTTCAATGCAGGATTATATTTTAAACAGTGCCTGGTCTCCGTTTTTTAATTTCGCGTTTTTCGTTTCTCTTTTAATTATTATTGGAATAATTTACACTAAGATTCGTTTAAGTCAGGTTAGAGCAGCCGAGGATAAGTTTTATAAGGAACAGCCAATATCAAAAGAAGGAAGAAAATTACTTGGCCTTGCAGGAAATGAGAAAACAGCAGGAAGTGCTCACGAAGGACGTTGGAGAGGTGTAATGACTGCTGTTTCTTCAGAAAACCCTAATGATTGGAGACAAGCAGTAATGGAGGCAGATATAATGCTTGATGATGTTATTACTTCAAAAGGTTATATCGGTGACGGAGTAGGGGAAAAGATGAAACAAGTACAAAAAGGAGACATTAATAGTATTGATGATGCTTGGGAGGCTCATAAGGTTAGAAACAGAATAGCCCACGATGGAGCTGACTTTGATCTTTCTCAAAGAGAGGCTAAAAGGGCTATAGGGCTATACGAAAAAGTGTTTAAAGAATTGGGTTATATCTAGTTTTATGGTACTCTTTCCGACAGCGGGGTGGAGAAGTAGTATCTCGCGGGGCTCATAACCCCGAGCCATCGGTGCAATTCCGGTTCCCGCAACAAGTTAAAGCAAAAGACCACTCAAGAAGTGGTCTTTTGCTTTATCTTGTGTAAACTATTGACAATGTCGGCGTAGCTCAGTTGGTTAGAGCGAGCGTCTCATACGCGCTAGGTCGGAGGTTCGAATCCTCCCGTCGACACATTAATACAAAAACCCTCCTTAGTTGGAGGGTTTTTGTATTCTTTGCGCGAACGAAGGGACTTGAACCCTCAACCTCTCCCGTGACAGGGGAGTGCTCTAACCAAATTGAGCTACGTCCGCAATAGCCGACATTCTAACAGGATATATCTATTTTTCCACCCTTTTTAAGATATCCTTTGCGGCAACGTATGCGGTGGTCCACATTAACTGTAGTGAGTAGCCACCCGTTGCTCTATTTATATTCAGCAAATCCCCTAGTATATAAAGATTTGGAAACCTACGAGAAGTCATATTTGAGAAATCTATTTCTTCAGGTTCGACACCTCCGTCTGCAATTACAGCACGATCAAGTCCCATAGTTCCTGCGATCATAAATCCTAGAGCCTGCATAGTTTTAACTAGCTTCTTTCTTTGGTCCTTTGTTATTGAATGGATACTAACTTCTCCAAGGGAAAGATCCGCTAGGAAAATAACGGCGTGGGCAAGACTCTTTGGTAGGAGTTCGGGAAGAACGTTTCGGAGCTTTTTATTTTTGTTCTTGTCGAACAGTCTAACTACTCGCTTGTTTAGATCTCCTTCATTAGTGTCAGGGAAGAGGTTTATTTCAGCATGGACTGGACCTTTTTTTAGAAGTTCACTAACTTCGTGTGAAGAGTTTAAGATAAGTGGCCCTGAAATACCAAAGTGAGTAAAGAGAATCTTTCCCTTTTTCTTTATCATAGTTTTACCATTTTGACTGAACCGTATTTCCATAAAAGAAACTGAAGTACCGGATATTTTGTGTACCCACTTAGCGTTAGTCTTCAATGGAACTATGTTTGGGCTCGGATCACTCACTTTGTGATTTGTTTCTCTTAGCATTCTAAACCCGTCACCAGTTGATCCTGTTTCAGGTGCGGAAACTCCTCCTGTAGCTAAGACTACATACGGTGCTCGATAGATAGTTCCATTTTTCATAACCACACCAGTTATTTCCCCTTCTTCTTGGGCTAGCGCTCGTACTGCTGAGTTAGTTTCAACTTCTACTCGGTTGTAGGAAAGTTCTCTCTTTAACAATTCAACAACATCAGTTGCTTTTTGTGATGCGGGGAAAGCTCGTTTTCGAGCCTCAACTACAATAGGGAGTCCTCGGCTTTCGAAGTATTTTATTGTGTCTTTTGAGGAGAATTTTGAGAATGGAGAGTATAGAAACTTAGCTGTTGTAGGGAAGTGCTTCAGGAATTCCTTTGTATCAAATTCAGCGTTAGTTATGTTACATCTACCTCCTCCACTTATTGAGAGTTTTTTACCAAGTTCAGTGTTCTTTTCAAGCAACATTACTCGCTTTCCGCCTTGTGCAATATTAGCCGCACACATCATTCCTGACGCGCCTCCTCCAACTACTATTACATCTGTGTGGTATTCGTTCATTGAACGTATAGTATCCACTTATATTGACGCAGGTCAATAGGTATATCTTAATTTAGGAGTATATACTAAAGACGTAGACGTGGTTTACCAAACAAAGTAATGCTTGTAATATTACGGCAAGCCGCCGTAGCTCAGCTGGTAGAGCACTTCCATGGTAAGGAAGGGGTCTTCGGTTCGATTCCGAACGGTGGCTCACTCTGCCGGGGTAGCTCAGTTGGTAGAGCGACGCACTCGTAACGCGTAGGTCAGCGGTTCAATCCCGCTCTTCGGCTCATGGAAAGAATAAAAGAAATAGAAAAATTAATGGAAGGTGCTGATTTTTGGAAAGATTCTTACAAAGCACAGGGCCTTATAAAAGAACTTCAAGAATTAAAGGATACTCAATCAGGAGTAGGTAAGTATGATCGTGGCTCAGCCATCATCAGCATTCTCTCAGGTGCAGGAGGAGATGATGCAGAAGATTTTTCTGCGATGCTATTTCGTATGTATAAGAAATTTGTTGAGGGAAAAGGGTGGAAGGCTACTATGTTAGATGAAAGTGTTAGTTCTGCCGGATATCGCAGTGTTTCATTTGAAGTAGAGGGTAAAAATGTTTACGGAGCTTTAAAAAGTGAGTCCGGTGTCCATCGCCTTGTTAGAATAAGTCCTTTTAACGCACAAGGTAAAAGACAGACTAGTTTTTCACTTGTTGAGGTTGTACCAAAACTACCTGAATTAACTGAAGTTGAAATACCAGAGGGGGATTTAGACGTTAGTTTTACCCGCTCAGGCGGCGCCGGAGGTCAGAATGTTAACAAAGTAGAGACTGCAGTTAGAATTGTTCATATTCCAACAGGCATTTCAGTAAAGTGTACGGCAGAACGCTCACAAGAGCGTAATCGAGAAAAAGCGATGGAAATACTTCGCGGTAAGTTGTATAAGAAGAGTGAAGAAGATAGAGAAAAATTAGAAAAAGGATTATCAATTTCTTCAAGTACTAAGATTGAATGGGGAAGTCAGATACGTTCATACGTTCTACATCCGTACAAAAAAGTTAAAGACCACAGGACTGATGTTGAAACTTCAAATGTAGATGATGTTTTAGACGGTGATCTTTCGTATTTTATTGGATAAGAACGAAACAACCTGTATAATTGAACAATCATTATGATGATCTCATTTGAAAAAGTAACTAAATTCTATAACGACGGTCCCGCTGCACTCGACGACGTGAATATAAATATTGAACCAGGAGAGTTTGTTTCTATTGTTGGACACTCTGGCGCGGGTAAGTCCACCCTGCTTAAAATGATTTTTGCAGAAGAACTTCCTAGTGAAGGGAAGGTTTTTTATGAATCAAAAGACATTTCTGAATTTAGCAAAAGTGATTTGAATAAATTAAGAAGAAGAATCGGAACAGTTTTTCAAGACTTTAGATTACTTCCAACTAAAACGGTCTACGAAAATATTGCCTTTGCAATGGAAGCGGCTGGCGCTCACGACGAAGATATAGCAGCTGATGTTCCTCACGTTCTAAACCTAGTAGACATTGCCGATAAGATGGATAACTTCCCACACGAACTTTCAGGAGGAGAGCAGCAAAGAGTAGCAATTGCTCGGGCTATTGTTAATCAGCCTGATGTTGTAGTTGCAGATGAGCCAACTGGTAACTTAGATCCTATTAGTACATATGAAATAGTTCAGATTCTTAAGAAGATTAATGACCTTGGTACTACCGTAATACTCTCAACACACAATAAAGGAGTTATTGATTCGTTAGGCAAGAGAGTTATTACAATGGATGAAGGACGTATTGCACGAGACGATGTTAAAGGAACTTATTCACTGTAGTATAATTTTTATATGAGTTATTGGACTAACATTAAAAGAGTTTCAAGAGCCGGGTTTATCGGATTCCTTCGCAATGGATTTGTTTCTTTTGCGACTATTTTGATAATGGCTTTGATGCTTTTTGTTATAGGTTCAATAATGGTTGCTGGCGCCGCATTAGACGCCACCCTAACTCAACTTGAAGACAAGGTAGATATTAATGTATATTTTTTAGTTGATGCTCCTGAGAGCGAGATCATTGCTCTAAGAGATTCCGTTTCGCTACTTCCTGAGGTTGATGGTGTGGAATACGTAACTCGCGAAGAAGCCCTTGAGCGTTTTAGAGAACGTCATAAGAATGACCAGCTAACCCTTCAGGCCCTTGAGGAATTGGATGATAATCCACTCGGAGCGGCACTTGCTATTAGTGCAGTCGAGACTAGTCAATATGAAGGTATAGCGAAATTTCTTGAGAATGAGACAACTGTAGGAAGCGGAACGCAGATAATAGAAAAGGTTAACTATTTCCAAAATAAGGCAGCTATAGATAAATTAACCGAAATAATAAAAGCTTCTAAGAAAATGGGAGTGGTAGTTACAATATTTTTGATAATAGTATCTGTATTAATTGTCTTCAACACTATTAGACTAGCTATATTTACCACAAAAGATGAAATAGGTGTTATGCAACTAGTTGGAGCATCCGACCTATATGTTCAAGGACCATTTATAATTGAAGGTGCTTTATATGGATTCTCTGGAGGGATGCTCGCTTTAATATTCTTGTATCCTATTGCTTTGTGGCTGGGTCCAGCATCTCAGGCATTCTTAGGAACGTTTAATGTACTTTCATATTACTTAAGTAATCTAGGATGGTTATTCTTCACCCTTGTTGGAACAGGAGTTCTTCTTGGGGCGTTATCAAGTTATATGGCAGTTGGACGGTATCTGAAGAGAAAATTAACAAGATAAATTAAATAGTGCGCATGGTAAAGAAAGGTCATAAGTATATTTTCGTTATTGGTGGAGTAATGTCGGGAGTAGGAAAGGGAATTACAACAGCCTCAATTGGTAAAGTTCTTCAAGCAAATGGCTATAAGGTCAACTTGGTAAAGGTTGACCCTTATCTAAACGTTGATGCTGGGACAATGAATCCAATAGAGCACGGAGAAGCATTTGTTTTGCGAAGTGGTTTAGAGACGGATCAGGACATGGGAAACTATGAACGTTTTCTTGGAAGAGATCTTCCAGAAGAAAATTACATTACAAGCGGGATGGTTTATTTAGATGTTATCCAGAGAGAAAGAAATCTTGAGTATGGTGGTAAATGTGTTGAAGCAATTCCTCATATACGAGATGAGATTGTACATAGGTTTGAAAAAGCCGCAGATATTAACGGTTCCGAGATTAGTGTTATAGAAATTGGAGGAACTGTTGGAGATTTCCAAAACGCTATGTTTATTGAGGCCGCTCGTCTTATGAAGTCTCGTAATCCTGACGACATTTTGTTTATCATGGTTACCTACCTTCCTATTCCCGCTAAAGTTGGGGAGATGAAAACAAAGCCTACTCAAAATGCTATTCGTCAATTGAATTCGTACGGAGTTCAGCCTGATTTTATAATCGGACGATCAGAAGAAGAGTTAGACGATAAAAGGAAAGGCAAAATAGCAGAACAATGTAATATTCGACCGGATCACGTAATTTCAGCACCTGATATCGATAGTATTTATGATGTACCACTTAATTTTGAAAGAGATAATCTTTCTGGGATTATATTGCAACAACTAAAGCTGAAGAAGAAAAAGAAGGGAGATATGAAAAAATGGGAGGCTTTTGCTAAGAAAGTTCATAATGCAAAAAAAGAAGTGAATATTGCAGTTATTGGTAAATATTTTGACTCAGGAGATTTCGTTTTATCTGATGTATATATTTCAGTTATTGAGGCAATAAAGTTTTCAGCATTCCATTTGGGGGCAAAACCAAAGCTAACGTGGATATCTTCCCAAGATTTCGAATCAGGAAAGAAGAAAGTTAGCGAGTTAAAGAAGTATGATGGAGTTATAATTCCAGGAGGTTTTGGAACTACAGGTATAGAGGGAAAAATTAAAGTAATTAAATATGTTCGAGAGAATAAGATACCTTATCTTGGACTTTGCTACGGTATGCAGCTAGCAGTTGTAGAATATGCTCGCAATGTTGTAGGTATAAAAGATGCTACGACCAGGGAGATGAATTCCAAAGGAAAGAATCTAGTTATAGATATAATGGAAGATCAGAAGGAAAAGCTGAAGAATAAAGACTATGGTGGAACTATGAGGCTTGGAGTCTATCCTGCTAAATTAAAGAAGGGCACTGTGGCTAGAAGTGCCTACGGGAAAGACGTTATTGAAGAAAGGCATCGCCATAGATACGAAGTTAATCCGGCTTACGTAGAAAGGATTGAAGAGAAGGGTCTTGTATTCTCTGGTGTTTCTCCAGATGGAACATTAATGGAAATAGCGGAACTTCCCAAAAAAGTTCATCCGTTTTTCGTTGGAACTCAATTTCATCCAGAGCTTCAAGCAAAACCACTTGATCCACATCCAATATTCTCTGCTTTTATAAAAGCGTGTATTATTAAGTAATGAAGAAGAATTCGTACCTTCCAGAATTTGTTTATGGAAGCATGGATGGTCTAGTAACTACCTTTGCTATTGTTACTGGTTCAATTGGTGCAGCCCTTCCAGTTGGTATTATTTTAGTTATTGGCTTTGCTAATGTTTTAGCGGACGCTTTTTCTATGGGAGCGTCTAGTTATCTTTCCGCGGTTTCGGAGGGTTCTCAGATGAGGCGGCCTATAAATAAATCTTTTGTAACTTTTGCTTCGTTTGCAATTTTAGGAATGGTACCTTTAATTCCTTTTGTAGTGGCATTTTTTGTTCCAGAGTTTGGAGAGCATGCTATAAAAACTTCAGTTATTGCCACATTGGTTGCTTTTGGTGCTATTGGATACACGTCTGGATCAATTTTAGGAAAGAATCCAATTTTTACAGCAATACGAAATATCCTAATTGGTGGAACAGCTGCATACATCGCCTTCTTTGTTGGAAGTGCTCTTTCAAAAGTTTTTGGAGTTTAGTATTCGATTATTATCTCAACAGGATTGTGATCGGAATGTTTAAATTCAAAATCTAATGCACGTACACTCTCAACGTTAACTCCAGGGGAGCATATAAAGCCATCAATAGTTGCTGTTATGCTTGTTTGTTTGTCGTAGGGTTTGTTTGTAGAACGAACTGTGGGAGTTTGCTCGCAGTAGTTAATTGTCCACCCGTCTAGAAGGTATTCCTCTGGGAATTTAGTTTCGTATCGGTTTAGAGTAGACTCTCCCTTTAGGCGCATGTTCCAGTCAGCACCTATTATTACCTTGTTACCTTCTCGGTGTAGTTTGTTTGCAAAGTTAATTATTTCCCTGCACTGACTTTTTCGTATAATCCCTCCTTTATCAAAACCAGCCAGGTGCGTGTTTATAACAACAATAGGGTCACCGTTTTCTGGAGTTACGTGAGTTGCTAGAAGATAGTCCTTTCTGTGAAAAATCCTATAATACGCTTCGCTTTTTTTATATGGAACAGATTGAGTCCTTGTTACTTCGTGCTCGTTGTGAACAAAAGTGCTTAATCCGTGTTCGTTCCTTAATATTCTTAGGAAGAGGGGAAATTTAAAGTTAGAAACAAATTTGGAATTGAAGTCACTTAATGCACCTCGTACTCGTGATTCTAGATTGTGCCAATAGTTTAATACACTGCCGTGAGAAATTTCTTGCAGTAGAAAAATATCAGCGGAGTGTGACTCCACCGTTTCTTGAATTCCTTTCATATTCTTTCGTATTTGTGAGAAAGAGGAGGGGATCAGTTTCTTTCCTCCATCCATTGCAATTTCAGCTTCAGCTCCCATTCCTCCAAATCCGACGTTCCACGTTACTAATTTAAGCTTTTGCACGGGGTCATAATATCAGATAGGTGTTGAGACACCTAGTTTTATGTGTATTATATACACATTACCAGATCGTCTAATGGTAGGACACATCCCTCTGGAGGATGTTATCTAGGTTCGAGTCCTAGTCTGGTAGCCGATAGGGACACTTTTGTGTCCGGAAATTTAGTACCCAAAAAGGCGCTCTGTTGAGCGCGTTTTTGAAACGGTTTCGGCATGCGTGTTATAATTTCTCCAATGGAGCCAGAACAAATTACACAAGGCGAACAAGAAAATAAATCTGAAGACTTGGGAAAAAATGCACCATTGCCAAAATATTTGGTGGTGGCTTTAATTGGTCTGTTTTCAGTTCTTAGTGGCTGGGGTGGTTATATCTTATCTTCACCAAAGGAAGTGGTGGAAGTGGAGAGTGCGGTTACAATGGAAACAGTTTTAGAAGAAGCTAAGGCTGAAAGGGATCGGCATTACTCTCTTGAGTCTACAATTAGCGAAGTTACAGTTGAGGGCGTTAAACATTTGTGGGAAAATTCCAGGCCTCCTGTCTATGTGAAGCTTTTTAGAGCGGTGGATTCTGAGTCCGAGCATGAATATCTTGGCGAAGATTATGAATATGTACTTGGTACGAAAGATTTACCTCCCGACGCTCCTCCAATTTTCTTCCCAGAAACGTATAATGAAACAGGTGACCTTCTTCTTATAAGCTTTAGTTGTCTAAATTGCGATGGTAGCCGGAATACTGTAAAAGCAGTTGTTTCTTCTCACAGCTTAAACAGTCAAGCTCGTTACATTGACCCCTTTGTGTTTGAAAATATTGGGAGAGCAGAATTTTTTGAGTGGACTGGTAAAAACACGTTTAGATACAAGCGGTGGCCAGACGAAAAAATAGACCCTGCTTTTTACGAGGGTGCTCTATGTGGTTTGGGTGGCTGTGCTCTTGAAAGCGTTGATTGGTCAACGGTTGAATGGCAACTTGGAGACCTGTATGGAGGTTGAGTGGAGGCTTTCTAGAGAATAATGAGGTTCGAGTCTGGTAGCGACTAAAATAAGTCTGCTATAATTTATATAGTTAGTAGTTAAATAATAAATATGTTTAAAATTCACTCAATAACAGGCCGAATGTTTATCGGCATTAGTATAGGAGCTATAGTTGGAGTATTAACAATAGTATTATCGCCAATGTTCGGGTTTCCGGTACTTAGCATGTTCGGGTTCGGTACATTAATTACATTTGTACTTATGGGACTTACCATAGGTATGGTAGGTATGTTTGATTACCACCCAATATTTGGTTTTAGGATGCGATGGTGGCTAAGAGGAGCTTTTTTAGGATTTTTCTTTACCCTTATGTACATATTGCTAGGGTATGAATCTTTGCAAATTCTAATTCAGTCAAGTCTAGTGTCTTGGACGGGATTAACTTCGCCATTTTGGGCTCTTATCGACGGAACAATGATCGGACTATTCATGGGATGGATGGAAACAAAATTTGCAGGAGAAGGATCCAATCTTCCACTGAGATAGTTGTATATGGAAGCAAACCATCAAGAATATCTAAATGAAGCAATTGATATATCCGTTCAATCTATAAAAGACGGCGGAGGACCATTTGGTGCTGTTATCGTAAAAGACGGGGAGATAATTGCACGCGGTTCCAATGGTGTCACAAAAGATACTGATTCCACAGCACACGCCGAAATTGTTGCGATAAGAGAAGCGTGTAAGGCACTTAATAGCTTTCAGTTAACTGGATGCACTCTGTATTCAAGTACTGAACCGTGCCCTATGTGTTTGGGTGCTGTGTACTGGGCACGTTTCGATTCCGTATATTTTTCAAGCACCAAAGAAGATGCTGCCAATTACGGTTTTGACGATTCCTTTATTTACGAAGAGATTTCAAAAGAAGGTGGAAGTAGAAGTATTCCGTTTATTAAATTGGAGGTAGAGAATTCACTTAGAGCCTACACCGATTGGGAAGAGAAGGAAGATAAGATACATTACTAAGATTATGATGGAAAATGAAAAGCATCAATGTTCTGAATGTAGCTTATTTTATCCTACTAAAGAACTCGCAAATAAATGTGAGAAGTGGTGTTCAGAAAATAATAGCTGTCACTTAGATATTATTAAGCACTCAATATAGCGTATGAACTACTGGCTATTTAAATCTGAACCTAACGCCTATAGCATAGATGATCTTAAGAAAGACAAGGTAGAACACTGGGATGGAATACGTAACTACCAGGCGCGTAACATGTTACGAGATGATGTTAAAAAGGGAGACGTTGTTCTCTTCTATCATTCTTCTTGTAAAATTCCGGGTGCTGTTGGAGTTGCAACAGTTGTTACTGAAGGATATCCCGATCATACATCTTGGGATCCTAAATCCGAACATCCAGATTTAAAAAGCACGGCAGAGAAGCCGATTTGGTACATGGTGGATTTAAAGTTTAAGAGTAAGTTTAAAGAGATTGTAACTCTTCAATCTATGAGAGAGATGCCCAAACTAGAAGGCATGCGGCTTTTACAAAGAGGTAATAGGCTTTCTTTATTTCCAATATCCAAAAAACATTTTGATACTATCGTAAAACTTGGAGGATGAAGTATAAGGAAAGATTAAAGGTTTGGATTTTTCCAGGAGAGAGTGCCACTTGGCATTTTGTTGGGTTGAATAAGAAGGAAACCAAAAAGATAAGAGAAAAGTTTAAGGAATTTCGTAGGGGGTTTGGATCCCTTCCGGTTGAGGCTAAAATTGGAGAAACTAAATGGAAAACATCTATTTTCTATAGTAAAGAGAGTGAACAATATATTTTGCCGCTAAAAGCAGAGGTTCGTCGAAAAGAATTTATACGTCCTGGTGAAATGATTGATTTGGAGCTTAAGATCTGTCCGTAATGTATTTTCTTTACATAATGAGGTGTGAGGATGATTCTTTATACACCGGGATAACAACTGACGTAGAACGCAGATTTAATGAGCACTCTTCAGGAAAAGGAGGGCATTATACTCGTGCACATAAGGTAGAAGAAGTTGTTTACACAGAAGAGTGTGAAAATAGAAGTGAGGCTCAGAAAAGAGAGGCGGAGGTTAAGAAGTTGAGTAAAGTGGAGAAGTTAAGTTTAATCGCCCGCCCGTAAAGTACGGGGCGGGCGATCGATTAGCATGTGAAGGTTCGGTCGAAAAGAAACTGATTGCCGGAAGCCGTTGGTTCCATTTCATATCCTGTTTCGTCTCCGTGACGGATTCCTATAACAGGGCGAGCTGCAGGATATTGAGATCTCACACAAAAGCCGTGTACTTTGTCGAGTTCCTCCAAGGCGCATAGGTATCTCGAAACCCTACTTGCCAAGCTATCCTTCCAAGGAAGATCAGGCCACAAGGTTTCCGCGAACCTTCTAGCAAGAGCAATTGAGCGAAGGCGATCATTTTTTGATTCTCCGTTTCGCAAAAGAAGGTCGTGCGACTCAACTTCTTTGATAGCAAATTCGTCTTGATTCCCGAAGGGTGTGAATAAATCTACAAGGGAGATTTCTCCTCTTGCATCAAAAAACATCGTGTGTGATGCCTTGACCGCGGTGTGACGCAGAACATCCCCTCCTTGGATTAGGCCGTAAATTGGCCAACCCAAACCTTCATGGAGTGCCTCCGAAAAAGCATAGCACTCACCATCAAGAAAGCTTGACTCAACAAGTGATGTTATGACTCCCTTGGATTCTTCATCCAGTCCTAGTACTTTTATAGACATGACTGCTCCGTAGCTGTTGTTTCATCTCCCGCCATAGTGCAACAATAGCTATATTTTGTAAAGGATATATAATTTATCCATGAATACAGAAGAAAAATTAGACGCAATCTACGTTTCGGTAGAGAAAACACGTAAATACTTTCTTGTAGTTATGTGGATTACTATAATAGCTGTAGTACTTCCTGTTTTAGGATTGGTTATAGCGATTCCTAGATTTATCAATACGTACACGAGTACCCTTGAAGGACTGCTCTAATTGTTGTAGAATCTGGCTCCTATGGCTAGAAACGCAGGATTAGTAACATTCAATAGTGTCCACTTCGGACACGAAGAAAACAAGCCGATTTTAATCGATGCGAGTTTTTCGCTGCGTCACGGCGCAAAGCTTACCTTAATGGGACAGAACGGTGCTGGTAAAAGTACGTTGTTTGGCCTTATCACAGGAATGTACGAGCCAGACTCAGGGGACGTTAATATAATGCCGCGAAATAACATCGCTATCTCACGACAGGTTATCCCACGGGACGAATTAGAGATGACAGTAAGAGGGTTTTTCGAGAAATGTTTTAAAGAGAAGATCTACGATATCGATCCTAGGATCGATACTATTCTTGAAGTAGTTAATCTTTCACAAGGTAAAGACTCTTCTTCTTTTAAAGAAAGAGTGATTAATAGTTTCTCAGGAGGTCAACAAGCTAGACTACTTTTAGCATCAGCCTTAATACAAAATCCAGATATCCTTCTTTTAGATGAACCTACAAACAATTTAGACAGAGAGGGAATTGCACACCTTACTCAATTTTTAAAGGAGTACAAGAAAACAGTTATTGTTATCTCTCACGATTCAGAGTTTTTAAACGAATTTACACAAGGCGTATTGTATTTAAGTGTACAAACCAGAAAAGTGGAACTCTTTAACGGAGACTACAATGATGTTTTAAAAGATATTGCAGCCCAAGTTGCAAAAGAGAAAAGAAAGAATGCTCAGTTGGAAAAAGAAATTCTCGCAAACAAAGAGAAGGCCAACTTCTTTGCACACAAAGGAGGCCAGATGAGAATGGTTGCAAAGAAGATGAGGGAGAAGGTAGAAGAGCACGAAGAGAACAAAGTGGAAGTTAGACGAGAAGATAGAACCATACGACCATTCACCATTCCTACTCAAGAAGACATAGTTCCGGATGTTTTAAAACTAACTTCTTACAAAGTAATTCGCGATCACGAACTTAAAGAAGTTAAGTGTGACTTAATTCTTAAAAGAGGACGTCACCTTCAGATTATTGGTCCGAATGGTGTTGGAAAGACTACATTACTTGAATCCCTTGCCTCAGGAAATGCTGACGGGGAGCAAGTAGCAAAAGGAGTGAAGATTGGATATTACAGACAAGACTTTTCTAACTTAGATTTTAATCAAACAGTTGGACAGTGTTTGCTTGATGCTATGGGTAAAAAGGTTGAACAAGACATGCGCGCAACGGCAGCAGGCTTCTTACTTACACAAGAAGTTATTCATACAAAAATCGGGTTTCTTTCGGAAGGACAGAAAGGGTTAGTGGCCCTTGCCAGACTTGTTCTTATGCAGCCAGGACTCCTTATCTTTGATGAGCCTACTAACCATATAAACTTCAGACATATTCCTGTTATAGCAAAAGCCCTTAGTGACTATCAGGGGACTATGATTTTAGTTTCCCACGTTCATGAATTTGTTGAACAAGTTCGTATTGATGAGATTTTAGATTTAGATAAGAGGAAGAAATAGGAAAACCCGCCTTTCGGCGGGATTTCTTTATGCTCTTGATGGAACGAAAGTAAGTGCTTTACCTTTTTCTTTTGCGCGTCCAGTTCTACCAATACGGTGAACATAGTCTTCAAAGGTGTTTGGTAGGTCGTAGTTAATTACGTGTGATACGTTATCAACGTGAATACCACGTGCTGCAACATCAGTTGCAACTAACACTCTTGCGTTACCACTCTTAAACTTTGCAAGTGAGCGTTGTCTTTGTGAGTGACTTTTGTTTCCGTGAAGAGACTCTGCTTTAATCCCGTTCTGTTCAAGTTGTTCAGCAAGTCTTTTAACGCTGTGCTTCATTGCTCCGAAGATTATAATTCTCCTAAACTCTGGCTTTTGCAGCATTTCAAGAAGTGTTTCGAACTTAGTGTCTTCCTTAAAGGGAACAACACCTTGTTCAATACTGTTTGTAATATCCTTTTTCTTTACAGAAATTGATACAGGGTTCTTTAGGAAATCATGAACAAGTGTTTTTGACTTATCATCCATTGTCGCTGAAAAGAAGTGAGTTTCTCGCTCCTTTGGAGTTGCTCCAACGATTTTCTTTATATCTCCAATGAATCCCATATCAAGCATTCGATCAGCCTCATCTAGAATTACAGTAGTAACATACTGTGCTTTGAAGTCCTTACGGTTAATTAAGTCTAATACTCTTCCGGGAGTACCAATAACAAAGTGATTAGTTCTTCGCAGTGCCTTTATCTGTGGGTGAATATTCACTCCACCAACACATGTTACTGAGAATAGTCTAAATCCACTGGCTAGCTTTTTGAATTCGTTTTCAATTTGGATAGCTAGTTCTCGAGTAGGGGTAAGGATTAGAGTTTGGCGGTTATTGTCCTTTAGAGTTTTTTCAATTAAAGGAAGTAGAAAAGCTGCTGTTTTACCTGTTCCGGTCTCAGCTAATCCAACTACGTCATTACCGTTCATTATTTCAGGAATAATCTGGTCCTGGATAGGTGATGGCGTATCCATACCTAGGGACGCAACAGTTTCTGCTAGTTTTGGAGTGAAGCCAAAAGTTTTAAAGGTGTTTTTTGCAACGTAAACCTCTTCCTTTGTTTCGGGTTGAACTGGGTTTGTATTTATAAACTGAGTTGGGTCAAAAGTAGGCATCTTACGAGCCCCTCGACCTCTTCGATTACCACCACCACCGCGAAAACCTCCCCCTCGGGATGATTTTGATCTATTAAATTTTCCTCCACCATAGGAAGAGTTAGACGAACGATGTCGTCCTCGTTGGGTACTTGTATTCATTGTATTTTTCTTAAAGAGGTATTGATTCCTCTGCGTGGGTTATAAATCAAACGTAGCATTCCGTATTACAGTCGTTTGTAGCTGCTGATTCCCACACGAGTATCAAAAGCTTGAAGAAAAGGTAACATATATTATATAGGTAGTCAATATTCTTGACTCGAATATTTATATATGGTTTCCTATGAATAGAAGAAAAACCAATCATTTTATTCAAAGGGTGCAAAATGGAAAATTTAGGTACGTTTCTTGGTCTCATCGTTGTGATGGGCCTAATTATAGGATTTGCTTTAGCCTTCTCTAGGCCGAGCAGATCACTTTCACGAGATGGACAGAAAAATTGGATTCCGCCAAAAGAAGGGGATGAATTTGTCCCATCTCCGGCAAGCAGAAACCCAGTTAAGAGTGTAGTGGTTTCTGTTAAGAAGGTTGAGGACAGAGGCGACGGTACCGCCTGGGTCATTCGTGTCCGTGCTCCTGGTGGTCGGGAGACAACCAACAACCACCGAGCCAACGGAAGAGTTCGATACTGGAATTCTCCTGATGAATAAAATATGCGCTCCCGCGTAGCAAAAGTCCCGCGACTTAGCTATCGCGGGTTTTTGTTTGCCGTAATGTTTTCCACTACCCATAAACAAAACACGGCAGAAACAGTGTATATTTAAGGCAGGATTATAAATATTTTTACTTAAAGTTCCTTTAAAAAATAAAACATGACAGTACAACAAAAAAGAATTCTAATTATTGAAGATGAACGCCCTATGGCGAAAGCTCTTGAATTAAAGTTAGGTCACGAAGGCTTTGAAGCACTGGCTGTTTTCAACGGAAAAGAAGGTATTGAAGAGTTGAAAAACCAAAAGTACGACATAGTGTTGTGTGACTTGGTTATGCCAATAGCGGACGGTTTCTACTTTCTTAAAAACATGAAAGCTGAAGGATTTGATATTCCAGTAACTATACTTACAAACCTCTCGCAAGATGAGGATAACAAGAAGGCAATAGAGCTAGGAGCAAAGGATGTATTTGTAAAATCAAACACTCCAATTTCTGAAATCGTAGATTACGTTAAGAACGCTCTAAAATAGGCATTCATGAAAATAGATAGTGCAAAATTAAAGGAGATTCTGGTTAAAGAAAACTATGTTTCTACAGAGGACATGGCAAAGGCTGAAAAGTACGCCAAGGATAACCAGTCTACAATTGCAGACTACCTATTTTCACAAGACATATTAACAAAAGACCTACTCGGCCAAGCCGTGGCGGAGTCTTTTGGTGTTTCATATTCTGACCTAAACTCAAACCAGCCTAGCCAAAAACAAATTTTAAAAATACCAGAAGCTTCCGCTTCTAAGTTTAGAATCGTTCTTTTCAAAGAGGAAGAGAAAGGTGTAGTGATTGCAACGGACAACCCAAAGAAAAAACTACTCGCAGAGGAATTAAAAAAGATTTTCAAAACAAAGAAAGTTAAAATCACATACTAACGAGAATGAAAAGCCCACTACACTAAAGGGTTACTTGGAACCAATGAACAGATTTATTCGTCTGTTT
>NVTG01000019.1 GCA_002401495.1 Candidatus Kaiserbacteria bacterium | reverse complement strand
TAAGATTATTGCTTTTTATATCATTGGTCTTCCAGGAGAGAAAGTTGTTCTTTCAGGAAACACTGTAACTATCTTTAATGATGAATCCACTGAAGGTTTTGTTTTAGATGAACCTTACGTTTCAGACGAAAACAAAAAGGCTTCAAATTCGGTTTCTAATTTAGGAGATAACGAATATTTTGTTATGGGAGATAACCGAGCGGCATCTTCTGACTCACGCTATTGGGGACCGTTGGAAGATAACAGGATAACCGGAAGAGCGTTCGTTCGGCTCTTTCCTTTTAATAGTATAGGTACTTACCCAGGAAAATAATATGTTAACTATTCAAAAAACAAACTGCGCAAGCACAGGAGAACTTCTTGACCGAGCATTAGACACAATAGAGTTCTATGGATTTGCGCCGCTTGAAAAAACCTTTAAAGACAGAAAGCCTGCCAGAGTATTAAAGGTACGAGCAAACGCAAACTTAGCACTTCCCATTGAAAAGAAACTCTCTTCCCTAACTAAGTCTTTTGTTTCTCACGGATTCCACCGAGAAGACATGCCTCACTTTGAATATCAAATTGAAAACAGCGCAAAGGTTTCTTCTCTTTCACTACACGCCATAGGATCCAAGTCAGCAATTGCAGAAAGCATGCTTATCGCAACACTTGCAAACATTGCAAGAGAGAGCGGAATAGAAGATTACGTACTGCATATAAACAGTATTGGAGACAAAGACTCTTCTGCTAGATATATTCGTGATTTAACTAATTACCTTAGAACTAATTTAAATACCATGCCGGGTTACGCTAGGGAGGACATGCAAGCAGGAAACCCCGTTAGAGCGTTTTCAAGACTTTCTGAAAAGCAAAATGAAATTGCAGGAGGTGCTCCTAACCCCATGGAGTACTTAAACGACGAAAGCAGAGCACATCTTCGAACTGTTCTTGAGTATGTTGAAAACATTGGAATTCCTTATGAACTAGATACCTCTGTATTAGGAAGTAATGACTGTTGGCAACACACAATATTTGAATTAAGAATTCCTAACGAAAGTGGAGGCACAATAACAGTAGCTCGCGGTGGACGGCACGATTCTCTTGCGTATAAAAGCTATCGAGTTGAAATGCCTGTTGTTAGTGTAATTATTGAACACGAAATACGAGGAAGAGTTAAGCCTAAGAGACGTTCTACTACGATGCCTAAATTCTTTTTTGCACAACTTGGCCCCCAAGCAAAAATGAAAAGTTTTTCAGTTATAGAATTACTTCGTAAATCAGGTGTTCCAATTTCCCAACAAATTGCAATAGACAGTATCGGAGGACAACTTGAAAGTGCTACTACTCCATATACGATAATAATCGGCCACAAAGAAGCACTCGAAGAGACTGCGATTGTTCGTAATATGAATACTAGGTCACAGGTGGTTGTTCCGCTTTCAAACCTTTCTAGCTATTTGAAGAGGTTGAAGGTTTAGTTGACAGATATACTAATCTACTGCTATTATCAAAATACATTCGTGTGTTAGTTTTTTGCCTACGGACTTGGCCTGATGGCGAGTTTTTGAATAAGCAAATCACGTAACGCTCGGATGGTAACGTCCAACAAAGGGAGAAATCTTATGGACAAAATCGCCAAAGCCGCGGCATTCCGCGGCTCCGCCACTACAGCAACCGCAGTAGTTGCTGGCGGCCCATCATCCACAGCCGGCGCAGTCGCTGGCATCACCCGCTGATAGCCATCCAATTGGAGGAAATCGCTTAGCACCTGACAAAGGTGCACGTGGCTAGCAACCACATAGATGAGGACTGGCTTCTAGCCATCCACCCATCGCCAAGAGCCTGCCCAGGAAACCCCTGGCAGGCCCTTTTACTTTCAACACTAATATGGTAAAGTTTCGCCACATATGGCAACAAATATAGAAATTGAAAAGACTGGAAACGAAAACACTGGCGCTGTTCTGCGTAAGTTTACGCAACGTATGCGAAGTGCTGGAATCGTACAAAAAATGCGAAAGATTCGCTACACTGCACGCCCTCTTTCAGACTCCACTCGACGTGGTAAAGCGCTACGAAAGATACGAAGAAAAAGCGAATTCGAACAACTTATAAAGGACGGAAAGCTCTCCGACTCAGTACGCGGAAAACGCGTTAAATGGGGAAAGTAAACGACGCACCAGCGTCGTTTATTTAATTACTATGTTTGATATAAAAAACACTACGTCAGTTAAGCCTAAGATATCTTTTGAAAAGATTAAGGTTTCTGTTTTAGGTTCAAAATATGAACTCTCACTTGTACTAATGGGAGATACTCTTGCCACGAGACTAAACAAAGAACACAAAAAGAAAGACGGACCGACTAATATACTATCCTTCCCACTTTCAGAAACTGAAGGTGAAATCTTTTTAAACCTTCGCCGAGCACAACGTGACGCCAAGAAATTCGACCACTCTATAAAAGAACATATTACCTTTCTCTTCATACACGGATGCCTACACCTTAAAGGATTAGCTCACGGAGAAAAAATGGAAAAAGAAGAGACTAGACTTTTAAAGAAATTTTCGCACAGTTAACCCATTTGGAAGGCTTCTTTTTGAAGGCTACAATGGGTGCATGCGTAGTAAAAACACTATTGTCGGTATCGACATTGGAACGTACAACATAAAAGTTGTTATCACTCAAATTCAAAGTGACGGTACTCCCCCACATATAATCGGAACTGGTTCTGCAATTTCAAACGGAATGCGTCATGGATATATTGTAAGTAAAGTTGACGTTGTTGAAAGTATAAAACGTGCGATAGATAAGGCTCAAAAAGAAGCAGGGGTTAAGATTGAACGAGCCTACGTTTCTATCGGTGGAATTGGATTAGAAGATAAATATTCTCACGGTGAGGCTATGGTAAGTCGCGCTAATTCCGAAGTTACTGAAATTGATACAGAAAATGCTTTAGCTGAATCAGAAGCGCGAATCAGTCGGGAGTTAATGAATCATAAGATCCTTCACGCTATTCCCGTGTCCTACCTACTAGACGGCCAAAGAGTGCTAGGAAACCCTATCGGAATGCATGGCGCTAAAATTGAAGTTGAGTCAATGTTTGTTACTGTCTTAGAACAACACTTAAATGACCTTGTGAGTGCAATTGAAGCTGCTGGAGTTGAAACCATAGATATAATGGCAGCTCCCATTGCAGCGAGCCTTGTAACACTAACAAAGCAGCAAAAAATGGTTGGTTGTGTTCTTGCAAACATTGGAGCAGAAACCGTTTCCATTGTTGTTTTTGAAGAAAACACCCCAATTTCACTTAAGGTGTTCCCTACTGGATCTACTGATATCACAAACAATATTGCAATCGAGCTACGTGTTCCGCTTTCTGAGGCTGAACAGTTAAAACGTGGTGCCGTAACAGGAACAAGTCTTCCAAGAAAAAAGCTTGAAGATATTGTTGCTGCAAAAACAAAACAAATGTTTATGCTAATTCAGGACCATTTGAAAAAGATTAACCGAGCAGGCCTACTTCCTGCTGGAATAATACTAACTGGAGGAGGATCAGGAATTGCAGACCTTGAAGCATACGCAAAAGCCTCTCTTAAATTACCAAGTGAGACCGCAGGATTACGTTTAGGAGAACAGAGATTGAAAGATGCTTCTTGGGCTGTAGCATATGGACTTTGTATATGGGGAGTCTCATCAGACTCTGACACCGTGGGTATTGAAAACGCACACGCTGCTGGTGCTAAATTCCTTTCTTGGTTTAAGCAGTTCTTGCCGTAGGTAAAGAGAAACCGCAAGGGTTCCCTTACGGTTGTTGGCAGAATCGCCGGCTAGAGCGATTCTGCATTTTTCAAATTATCCCGCCTTTTTCTCAGAAGGCTCAGCGAGTCGCTTCTTCAAAAAATCAGAATACGAGCCATTTGTTCGTCCAGGCCATAGATCATTGAAAATTATTGGAACAACAACCATCGCACAAAAAATCAATTCGAGGGACAGCAACACTAAGGCCAGCCACATAATTTCCGTACTGGCAAACCCAGCGAGCATTAGTATAAACAACGCACTAAGCATTATGTTGTCCTGAAAGCAGGTTCTAAAGGGGAACCCTCGAACTATTCCGCTGATAAACCGCCATACAGCTAAGAATGCCAATATAATTATAAGCCAAAAAAAGAGCTCTTCTACCATAACGTTTCACCTCCAAGTAAGTTGTTTTGGTTACTTTTAAAATAGCAAAATAAGTGAAGAAAAACAATGGATAACATAGAAACTGACCGTGTACATACTTCCCTTTATACTACCTAATTGTTAATATGTATTCATTACACGACCTTTCTTGGTCTGTAGGTATTTGTTGCACTTTTTAGAAACTTACAGACATTTAAATTAAATATATTATGAAGCAGGTAAAGCCAGAAGTTGAAGCATTCGCACGAATTAGAGTAGTTGGAGTTGGAGGATCAGGAAACAACGCAGTGGACCATATGATTAACGCAAAAGTTCGAGGCGTTGATTTTATCGCTGTGAACACTGATGCCCAAGCACTACATCATTCTAAAGCTAAGAAGAAAATTCACATTGGTAAAAACCTTACACGCGGATTAGGAACTGGAATGAACCCAGAATTAGGACGACGCGCGGCGGAGGAAACTAAGGAAGAAATTCACGAAGCTCTAAAGGGTTCTGACATGGTGTTTGTTACAGGAGGAATGGGTGGAGGTACCGGAACGGGAGCCGCCCCAATCATCGCACAAATTGCTCGTGAGTCTGGTGCACTTACAATTGGAATTGTTACAAAGCCATTTACCTTTGAAGGACAACAACGTGCTCGTCTTGCAAAAGAAGGTTCAGACAATCTTAAAAAGGAAGTTGATGCTCTTATCACAATACCTAACGACCGATTACTAACTGCTGTTAGTAAAGACACTGGGATAAAAGAAGCATTTGCAATGTGTGACGATATTCTTAAACAAGCCGTTGAAGGAATTGCTGATCTAATTACAACTCCTGGAATCATCAACGTCGACTTCGCTGACATCCGAGCCGTTATGGAATCAGCAGGATCTGCCTTAATGGGAATGGGAATAGCATCAGGAGAAGGTAGAGCTACAAAGGCGGCTCATGAGGCTATACAGTCCCCTCTACTGGACGTATCTATTGCAGGGGCTACAGGAGTACTATTTGCCATCGCCGGTGGTGACGATCTATCTATGCTTGAAGTTCAAGAAGCAGCACAAGCCATTACAGATTCAGTTGATCCTGATGCTAGAATAATATTTGGAGCAATTTCAGACGATACTCTTAAAAAGGGAGAAATTAAGATTACTGTAATTGCTACAGGTTTCCCTGAAAGCAACAAAGGTCCAAGTGATATTCGTAAAGCATCTTTCTTTGGAGGAAATCCAGAAAAACCAGAAGAAAAGGCAATCCCCTCTACGGAAGTTGAAGAAAAGGTTGTAATCGAGAAAAAGGAAGAAGAACCAATAGTTCCTGTAATGAAAGAAGTTAAACGAGTTGAACCAGAGAAACCTAAGATTAAAGAAGACGACGATGACGACTGGGGAGCAATACCATCATTCTTAAAACGTTCAAAATTAAAATAATTATCATTAGTTCTTTAAAGTATGTACGACTTAACTATTATTGGAGGAGGACCAGCAGGAGTATCGGCTGGAATCTACTCTGCACGAAAACAGCTTAAAACACTTTTCATAACCCAAGAATGGGGTGGGCAAAGTAATGTATCAGCTGATATCCAAAACTGGATTGGCTTTCCACACATTTCAGGTACAGATTTGGCAAAGAAATTTGAGGAACATCTACGAGAGTACGCCGGAGAAATAGTGGACATTGTAGCCCCTGCTAAAGTTACTTCTATCGTGAAGATTGAAGGTGGATTTAAAATTACTTCCGACAAAGGGGAAGAATATGAGTCTAAAGCCGTGTTCCTTTCAATGGGCTCACACCGAAGAAGACTCCAAGCAGAGGGGGCAGATAAGTTTGAACATAAAGGACTAACGTATTGTGCAACCTGTGACGGACCAATATTTTCTGGAAAGGATGTAGTTGTAGTTGGTGGTGGAAATGCTGGGTTTGAAACCGCAGCACAACTTCTTGAATATACTAATAGTGTCACCTTAATCCAACGTAAGGAAAAGTTTTTGGCGGACGAAGTTACTGTTGCAAAAGTTTCAACAAATGAAAAGTTTACCGGTATAGCAAATGTTGAGATAACAGAGGTCCTGGGAGAGAATATGGTTTCTGGGATTAAATATAAAGATAAAACTACTGGTGAGGAAAAAGAAATGGAAGTTGGTGGGATATTTGTTGAAATAGGAATGGTTCCTAACACTGATATAGTTTCTGAACTAATTGAATTAAATGAAAGAAAACATGTTGTTGTTGATCCTCTAACACAGAGAACTAGTGTGGAAGGAATTTGGGCAGCTGGTGATTGTACTGATGGAAAATATCATCAAAATAATATAGCAGCAGGAGATGCTGTGAAAGCGGTTGAAAATATGCACGGATATTTGAGATAAGCGAAAGGGCGAAAGTCCGAAGACCCCGCCCTTAAAATGAATTAGTTACCAACGCTTCTTGGAACATTTGAGCTTCCAAACACTACACTGATATCAGATGTGTATGTGCGGACAAGTTTCGTGTGTCCAAGACTGCAGTTATTACTGCATCGACCTGGTTCAAATGCACAACTCATGCACCCTAGATCCTGGTCTTCCTGTTTCTTAACTTCATTTCCTGTTGGTTTCTGCCCCATGGCATCTATCCTTTTTATATTACGGAGAAAGACCTTGTTGCCTTTCTTTACCGTGTAAACATTTATACTCCTACTTCCCTTCCATGTCAACACGCAAAAACCCGCAGCGAGTGCTGCGGGTTTTTGTCTTCCTGTTTAGGATTACGCTTCGTGTATAACAGCGTTTGAAACTGCTTGCTCAAAGTCGCCATTTAACGCTGAGATAAAATCTCCTCGTCTTGTGTATAGAAGTGTGAACGCTCCGAGTGCTACTGTTAGTAACGCTAGTACGTACAATACTTCACTTGTTCCTGTATAAGGAACTTGGTTTAGTGAGACGTATGAAGCTGTTACTGTAGGAATAAATGTTGTTCCTGAGAATGTAGGAGCAATTATTCCTCCTACTGGAATTACTGTTGCGCTACAATTCTTTGTAACTCCGTTCCCCCACTTTGCAGTAAGAGTAAATGTTTGTGGTACTCCTGTGTTTGCAATAACTCGGTTTCCAGCATCGGAAACGTTACCGATTCCTCGATCGATTAATACATCAGCACCGTGTGCTCTCCAAGATAGTACGGCTGTACCTCCTGCAACCACTGCATCTGGATTAACCCACATTGAACATACTTGTCCGTTTGGTAGAAATATAGAATTGTTTCCAAACGAGTAGTTAGCTGTAGGTAGTGCTACTACACTACAAGTATCTGTGCCGTACTTCCCCGTTGCTTTTAAAACATAAGTTGTAGGTGTACTTGGGTAAACTACTACGGCATCCGCCTTAGAAACGTTGCCAATTCCACTGATGTGAACAGTGTGTGCGTTGTTAACTTTCCAAGAAAGTGTTGTACCACCATTGTTTGTTGGTTGTACGATTGTGTTAAATACACAAGTTGGAGCTGAAGCCGCGTTTGTTGCAGCTGGGATTGCTCCTAAAACTAATGCTAAAGCTATTGTTATAGCTGAAGCGTATTTTGTAATTGTCATGCGCTATTTTTTAAATTAATAAACTCCTTTCGGTTACGAAAAGAGCGTTCTTATAAACGAGATAATACCACGGTAGTGCGGTGTTTGTCAAGGGCTATACTGCGGAGGAGAGAGGACTCGAACCTCCAAGCGCTTGCGCGCGACACTTTTCGAAAGTGCTCCGTTACCATTCCGGGCACTCCTCCTTAAATGAGAGGATAGCATGTTCGCGAAAAGTATTGTAATATAGCGCCACACAACGGTCCCATCGTCTAACGGTTAGGACACCAGGTTTTCATCCTGGAAATCGGGGTTCGATTCCCCGTGGGATCACAAATGAGAATATTAGCCATAGAAACATCTTTCGATGAGGCTGGTTTAGCCGTTATCGAATATTCACAAGAAGAAACATCAACAAAGATCAAAGTTCTTTCTGATACCCTCTTCTCGCAAGCAGAGCTTCACGTAGAGTACGGTGGAGTGTACCCGTCTCTAGCAAAACAAGTACACGCAAAAAACTTAACTTCCCTCTTCGCACAAACTCTTAAAGATGCTGGTTTACACAAGGAAGGTTCCTCTAATTGTCCTGAGGAAATTAAAGAAATTCTAAAAAGGGAGCCTGAAATGTATGAGGAATTGAAAAAACTACTTTCAGAAATTCAGAAACCAGAAATTGATAGGATAGCTATAACAAGAGGTCCTGGATTAGAACCTGCTCTATGGGTGGGCATTACTTTTGCTAAGGCACTTTCTATTGCGTGGGATATACCACTGTCTCCCGTGAATCATATGGAAGGCCATATTGCGGCAGCATTAGCTAAAAAAACAGATGGAGGTTTTATAATCTCTCCTCCTAACTCTCCTTCTCTTGCTCTTCTAATTTCCGGTGCACACACTGAACTAGTTTTAATGAAAGAATATTTACAATATGAAAGGATAGGCTCAACTCGCGATGATGCGGTTGGTGAGGCATTTGATAAAACGGCTAGACTCCTAGGACTTCAGTACCCAGGAGGGCCTAAGATTTCAAAACTTGCTTCTTTAGCAAGAGAAGAAGAGTTGGATAATCCATACACTCTTCCAAGGCCAATGATTAATTCTGATGATTACGATTTTTCACTTTCTGGACTTAAAACTGCTGTTAGAAATTTAGTTGAAGAAATTGGAGAACCTAGCGAGGAGCAAAAGAAACAAATAGCGAGAGAGTTTGAAGATTCAGTTACCGACGTTTTAATTTCAAAAACTAAAAAGGCAATTGAAGAACATGGTATACGCTCTTTAATAGTTAGTGGTGGAGTTGCTGCTAATTCATATATTAGAGAAAAGTTAGAGTCTCTTACCAAAGAATATGAAAATGTAGACTTCTATATACCTACACCCGATCTTTCAACAGACAACGGACGAATGATTGCTTTTGCTTGTGCTATCAAAGACTCTCCCATTGAAGAAAATGTTGTGGCAGACGGTAATTTAAAGTTATACTAACTTTAATGTGTGGTGTATTTGCAATTACAGGAGAATCTAATAACTCAGGAGATATAGTCCTTGAAGGTTTAAAAAAACTTGAATACAGAGGATACGATTCTTGGGGTATTGCAGTTAAGGGAGAAAAAACTATTAAAGGTGTTGGAAAGATTTCTGATGTGTCTATGAAATTTCCAAGTGGAAATACAAGTATAGGACACACTAGATGGGCTACCCACGGCGCTGTTACTAAGAAAAACGCACACCCACACACTCAGGGAAGAGTTACTCTAGTTCATAATGGAATCGCTGAGAACTATTTAGAGATAAAGAA
The DNA here is from genome assembly GCA_002401495.1 of Candidatus Kaiserbacteria bacterium. The sequence continues at coordinate 23,573 of NVTG01000019.1, read as the reverse complement.
GGGACTTCCTAAGAAATATAGAATGGTTTCTGAAACAGATTCCGAAATTCTTGCAGCCTTAATTGATAGCCTATTAAAAAAGGATCCGAAGAGTGCACTACGTAAAGCATCTAAAATGATAGAAGGCAGGTTTGCATTAGTTGTAATGATAGAAGGATTTAGTGGAATATGGATTGTGCGCCGAGGTAGTCCTCTAATAATTGGTAGAGGTAAAAAAGAAACGTACGTGGCTAGTGACATTCCTGCATTTCTAAAACACACAAATGTAGTTAATTATCTAGACGACGGTGAGCTCGCTCATATCAATGGTGGGAGTGTTGAAGTATTTAATATTGAGACCGGAAAGCCTGTTAAGAAAAGAAATATCGTTGTCGACTGGGATCAAGAACAAGCTACAAAAGACGGATGGCCTCATTTCATGATTAAGGAAATAATAGAACAGAAGGAAACAATACTTAACACCCTGAATCATAAAAGCTCTGTCGTAGAGAAGTTTGTAAATTCAATGAAGAAGAAAAAGGGATCCTACATGATAGGTAGCGGTACGGCACACAAAGCAGCAATGTTTGGGGAATATCTTTTTGCAGAAGTTGCGAACAGAAAAATTAATGTTGTTCGTTCTGAAGAAATGAAAGTGTTTGAGCGATTTATTAAAAAGGGAACTTCCATCGTTGCTATTTCTCAATCGGGCGAGACTGCTGACGCTCTTGAGGTTTTAGAGTACGGTGTTAAAAACGGTGCAAAGATTCTTTCAATAACAAACACTCCTAGCTCATCTATTGCAAGAATGTCGGACCAGCATATATGTATAAACACTGGTATTGAAAAAGCAGTAGCCTCAACCAAAGCAATGACAGCCCAAATGGCATTACTTCTCCTTTGTGCGTACTCAGACGGTCCAGGAATTAGCTACGGTAGACGAATACTTCAAGAAACAGGAGCAAACATAAATGACATGCTTAACCCGCGATATTCAAAGCATATCGAAAAAATTGCCAAAAAGATTTCGAAAGAGGAAAATATGTTTATCATTGGACGAAACTCCCTGTATCCAATGGCGCTTGAAGCTGCAATTAAAATCCAAGAAGTATCATATATTCACGCACAAGGATTCGCCGCAGGAGAGTTAAAGCACGGACCAATTGCACTAAATCAAAAAGGAACAATTTGTGTTGTTTTAGGAGACGATACACAAACACTAACTAACGCTATAGAACTTAAGGCAAGAGGAGCTAAAATTCTTGGAATATCCCCTACTAACCCTGATGTATTTGATTATTGGATCCGTGTTCCAGATTGTGGGACAGCACAAGCAATAGCTACAGTTATTCCTACTCAATTACTCGCGTATTATCTAGCTATTTCTCGTGGAGTAAATCCTGACATGCCGAGAAACCTAGCAAAGAGCGTAACCGTTAAGTAATTATGGTACGATAGCAAAATATGAAGGTGCCAGAGAAATTTTTACAACCCTACAACCCTCAAGAAAGTGAGGGTAATATTTATAAAATGTGGGAGGAGTCCGGATACTTTAATCCTGACAATCTTCCAGGAGAGAGAACGGAGCCATTTACCATCGTAATGCCACCACCAAACGCTAACGGATCATTACACGCTGGTCACGGACTAGTTTTTGCAATTGAAGACACCATGATTCGTTTTGAAAGAATGCGAGGGAAAAAGGCGTTGTGGATACCTGGAGCTGACCACGCAGGATTTGAAACTCAAGTGGTGTATGAAAAGAAACTTCAAAAAGAAGGTCGTTCTCGTTTCCAAATGGAACCAAAGGAACTCTACGATGAGATCATGGAATTCACGTTGAGTAATAAGTCGTTTATGGAAAACCAAATACGCGAACTTGGCGCATCGTGCGATTGGTCACGATCACTTTTTACATTGGATGAGAGTGTTATAAAAACTGTTTACGATACCTTTGGCCAATTAGAAAAAGATGAACTTCTCTACCGTGGATCTCGTATTGCTAACTGGTGTCCTAAACATCAAACTTCTCTTTCAAATTTGGAAACAAATCACGAGGAAAGAATCAGTAAGTTTTATTATTTCCAATATGGTCCTTTTGTTATAGGAACAGCGCGTCCTGAAACAAAGTTTGGAGATAAGTACGTTGTAATGCATCCAGATGACGCTCGCTACAAAGAATATGAACACGGCCAAAAGATTGAAGTAGAGTGGATTAACGGACCAATAACAGCAACAATTATAAAAGACGAAGCGGGAGACCCAGAAATAGGGAGTGGAGTTATGACCATCACACCTTGGCACTCTGGTATCGACTTCGACATTGCAAAAAGACACGATTTAGATTACGAACAGATAATAGATTGGCGAGGTAAATTACTTCCAATAGCTCAAGAGTTTGAGGGAATGCCTATAACAGAGGCCCGAGAGAAAATCGTTCAAAAACTAGACGATAAAGGACTACTTGTTAAAGTGGACGAAAAATACGAGCACGCTGTTCCCTGCTGCTATAAATGTAATCGTGAAATAGAACCTCAAGTACGAGAACAGTGGTTTATAAAAATGAAACCTCTTGCTGAAAAAGCGTTAGAGGCTGTTGCAAAAAAAGAAGTTGAATTCCTTAACGAAAGAGATGAAAGAGTATTCAAAAACTGGCTTGAAAACATTGAGGATTGGCCTATAGCTCGCCAAATCGTCTGGGGTATCCCAATTCCTGCTAAGATTTGTACTAAATGTAATCACGGAATGGTAGACTTAGAAAATACAATTTCCGAGTGTACTAAATGTGGAGGAGAGGTTGAACAAGATCCAGACACTTTTGACACTTGGTTCTCTTCAGGACAATGGCCACTAGCAACAACAGGATTTCCTGATTCAGATGATTTTAAAAACTACTACCCTACTTCTATTATGGAAACTGGAAAGGACATCATTTTCTTCTGGGTTTCAAGAATGATTATGCTGGGACTTTACAGAACCGGAGAAGTTCCATTTAAAAAGGTGTACCTACATGGAATGGTTAGAGACTCTAAGGGCCAAAAGATGAGTAAGTCAAAAGGTAACGTTACAAGTCCTCTTGAAGTGTCTGAGAAATATGGAACTGATGCTCTTCGTATGAGCCTTGTTGTTGGAAACACTCCAGGAACAGATCTCAACCTTGATCTACAGAAAGTAGGTGCGTACAAGAAATTTGCTAACAAACTATGGAATGTTACTCGCTTTGTTCTAACAGAAACTCTAGACGCTGATCTGTCAGAAAAACCTGAACTATCAGATTCCGATAAGGAAATACTAAATCGATTAAATGAAGTTGTGGAAGACGTTACTGGAGATTTAGAAAATTACAGATATCACCTTGCGAGTGAAAAAATGTATCACTACATATGGCACGAGTTTGCAGATAAGGTTCTTGAGGAGAGTAAAGAGATTTTAACTACTGATGGAAAGAAATCTCGCCAATGGGTATTATACGAACTTCTTACAACTTCCTTGAAGATGCTTCATCCATTTATGCCGTTTGTTACTGAAGAAATCTGGCAATCCCTACCACAGAAGGAAACCGAGATATTGATGGTTGCAAAGTGGCCTACTAAATAAGTGATACAATAACTCCAATGGATCTTTCTGTTGTTACATACGCTGTTATAGGTGGAATCGTACCTGCAATGATTTGGGTCTGGTTTTGGAACAAAGAAGACGCGAAACACCCAGAACCTACTCAACTTATCGTTGCCGCATTCTTAGTAGGAATGGTGGCAGTTGCAGCTGTTATTCCCCTACAAAAGATGGCAATGATGATTCTTACTGGAACTCCCATGATAATAGCTTGGGCTGCCATTGAGGAAATTATGAAGTTCGCACTCGCCTACTTCACCGTTCTCGCCCACAAGGCTAATAATGAGCCAATAGATGCACTTATATACCTAATTACTGTGTCCCTGGGCTTTGCTGCAGCCGAAAACGCATTGTTTTTAATAGACCCAATAGCAAACAGCGGAATCGTTGAAAGCATCCTTACCGGAAACTTTAGATTCTTAGGAGCAACACTACTTCATGTTCTTTCTTCTTCTCTAATTGGATTAGCTCTAGGACTATCATTTTACAAGCGCAAAGTAGTTAAATTCTGGTATGTGAGCATAGGTCTTGTCCTTGCAATTGTTTTGCATGGATCCTTTAATTTCTTTATACTTAGGAGTGACGGAAACGAATTACTCCGAGTTTTTGCCTTTGTATGGCTAGGCTTAATTCTGTTACTTATTTCCTTCGAGCAAGTTAAACGAATTAAAAACTATTAATATGAGAAAACCTTCTTTTTTTGAAAAACTAACTGGATCCATAACTCCTAGTAGCTATGACGATCTTTTTGAAAGCGAAACACCTTCAGCTATTGCAGAAGACGATGACTGTACTCAAGAAGTTGAAATAGAACACGAGTCTCACGAAGAACAAGAAGAAGAGGTTCAAGAAGGAGAACTTTCAGTTGATATATATCAAACTCAGGATGAAATTGTAGTTAAGGCATTAATTGCCGGAGTTACCCCTAACAGCGTAGATATATCACTGACGCGCGACATGATTACAATTCGCGGTAACCGTGAAGAACATCGAGAAGTCGAAGGAGAAAACTATTTCTATAAAGAATTATATTGGGGATCATTTGCACGAACTATTCTACTTCCTGAGGAAGTTGATGTTGACTCGGCTGATGCCAGTACTACTCACGGTATTTTAATTATCCGATTACCTAAGATAAATAAGGAACGAAAGACTAAACTAAAAGTTAAGGCTCGTTAAACTTTTTCTAGTTCCTCTTTCTCTTTTTGGATGGCATCATGCCAAGCTTCCATATTTCCTGTAACTAGTGCTTCTTCTTTAATCTTGTAGTTAGTATAAAGTCTCTCAACCCATGAGGGGTCTTTTTCTAGGAGATTAAGTACTGGCCTTAGTGCACTTTCTTTTGTTTGAGCAAATAATTCTGTGAAATCCATCTTTTCCTCAAGAGAGAGATCTGATTTTTCAATAATTTCGTGAATTTTTTGGAACGTGTTTCTGTCCATGTAGGTAAAGTTTTTCATAGTAGGTGCATATTTGCAAGGAGAAAATGAAAAAAACGGCCTATAAAGCCGTTCTTCCCCAGAAAATGTCTTCCCTATTCCGTTACAAGAGATGTAATGGCTCGGAAAGCTTCGGCAACGTCGCCGGAATACTCACCCAAAAGTTCATTCTCCATTTCTCGTGCTTTGCTTCCATCTAGTGTCATACTGGTTTGTTGATATGATAAATAAAATTATCACCCCGTTTACCAGTGTAGCATGTTTGGGAGGTGGACTAATCCACAGGTTTTGTGCTCGGGGGCAGACTCGAACTGCCGACACCTTGAGCTTCAATCAAGTGCTCTAACCAACTGAGCTACCCGAGCATTTTACTACTGAGAGTTTACACCAGGAATTCCCTTAAGCAAGTCTTGCAGATTAGGGATGGAGTTCGTCGTAGTTTGTATTTGTTCATACGTTCCTATTAAGTCTCCTAGAATAGGTTGGAATATTGTGAAGTATAAATACAAAGGAATACCAAGCATGGCAGCGTAAATTATAAGTTTAAAAATCCTTCCCCAAAAAGCCGCACGCTTTAAGGAACGAAGCATTTTGTTATTACTCTTAACAAGTTTGTATATTTCTTCCTCTTTTTCCATTTGAAAATTATATCAAATTTCTTGTGCCCCCGCCTGGAATCGAACCGAGATCTAGTCCTTAGGAGGGACTTGTTTTATCCGTTAAACTACGGGAGCGTTGAAACGTACTCTAACACAAAAACCCGCCTTTTCGGCGGGTTTTTCGTTTTACAATTCTAGTAGTGTTCTTAGTCTGTCTTCATCAAACCCTATTGCCATTTCATCTCCAACGAAGATAACAGGCACTCCCATTTGGCCGCTTTTCTCAATCATCTCTGCACGCTTTTCTGCGTCTTCTGCTACGTTGTGCTCTGTGTATTCAACATTATTTTCAGTGAAAAACTCTTTTGCTTGCTGGCAAAAGTGACATGTTGGTGTGCTGTAAATTGTTACTTCTTTATTATCCATATGTTTATATTTATTTTTAATGCTTGGTTAGTATAGCAAAAAAATAACTAGGGCAAATCAATTCTCTTATACCCAAATCTGTTCAAATCTTCCTCAAGGTCCCCGTATCCCTTCCCGGCAACCATGCCTCCTGCAATAAACTTTTCTTGTGTTACATCAGCTAAGCAAAAAGCCGGCATTGCGAACTCATCTTTCTCTAGCTCAGAATTAAATTCAAAATCAATAACTACTAACCCCTCCATTGCGTTTTCGAATATATCGAACTCGGCAACAGTTCCGCCATATTCGTAATAGTAGCGAGTCTTACTGACTACCTTTGATCGTGTCCCAGAAAAGCTCTCAAACTCAACGTCGCTTATGGGAATAGTTGTTTCAACTTGCTTCGAAGCATCTCCTTCTTCTGTTGGTCTTTTACGAGTAAGTTCATATTCGTCTCCATTACGCCTAATTCTTAAGTCGGAATGCTCCATGCCATTTTCCACATACAAATCAACAATTTTCTTTGATGGAGAATCGAAAAGATCTTTTGGCAGCTCTTTTGCTAGATAAGTTAATTCTAATTCAATCATAGTCTCTAAGTATACCTCTTATTTAAAACCCAACATGCGTACAATCTTCTCCCACTTAGTATATTCTCTTAACTCAATTAATTTTTTCTTCTCGGGAGCATCAATTAAAACTATCATTTTCTCTCCTTCTAGACCTACATCAAACTTTTGCCGTACTTCTTCTTCCAATCCTCTTTTTGTTTCAAGTCTAGATAATTCTTCTCTAAGGGCTACTTCGCGCACTTTTAGTTCTTCAAGTTCATTTTGTGCTAATTCCCGGTTTTCTTTTGCAAAAGAAGATTTTTGATAAACACTCCAGGTTCCATTTGCAAATACTACAAAAACTATCAGAAGTAATAAAATCCATATCTTTTTACCTGGTTTAAACAACATATGTTACTATTGTAACACTATGAGTTTTTTGTTTGATAAAAAAGCCCAAAAGGCAATGAAATGGATATGGGGAACTTTCGCTGTTCTGATTATCGCTAGTATGGTCGTGTTTTATACACTTCCTGGTCTTCTCTAATCACTTCTCATTACTTTCATAAATACTTCGTGAGGAATATGCACTTTCGCTCTTGCAAGTGCTTTTTTCTTACCCTTCTTTTGCTTATCTAACAGCTTATTCTTTCGAGTAACATCTCCACCGTATAGTTTTGCAGTAACATCTTTACGCATAGCTGAGAGTTTTTCTCCCGCGATAATTTTACCCTGACTTCTCGCTTGAATTTTTAATACGAACTGCTGCCTTGGTAGCAGATCTTTAAGTTTAGTAATCATCTCTCTTGCCTCTTCCTGTACGCGTCTTTTCGCTACAATCCTGCTAAAGGCTGGTGATATTTCCTCAGCAATTAAAATATCTAGTCTTGTAACCTCAGCGTCCCGTCTTCCAATAGCCTCGTATGAAAGGGATGCAAATCCAGACGAAACATTCTTTAATTTATCAAAGAAATTTCTCATCATCTCACGCAGTGGCATTTCTGAGATTAATTGAGTTCTTCCGTCAGGCATGGTTTCTGAACCTGTTACACTTGCCTCGTGTTCGTGCAAAAGTTGCATTACCCCACTTATATACTCGGCAGGAACTAAAATACTAACCTCAACCCATTCTTCTCGTATATTATCCGCTTCCCCATCATTGGGAAATCGTGCCGGCGTGTAGATATCTTCTACCTTTCCATTTTTAAATGTAATTTCATAAACTGTTGTAGGCAGTGTTACTACTAATTCCAAAAGGAACTCTCTTCTTAGTCTTTCGGTAATAATCTCCATATGGAGCATTCCCAGGAACCCACATCTGAATCCCCTTCCCATAATTCCTGAAGCTTCTTCTTCATATGAAAGAGACGAATCCATAAGCCGTAGTCTTTCTAGTGATTGTCTTAATAGAGCAAGGTCGTCCTGACTCTCGGGATATACACTTGCCCAAATTACAGGACTAGGTTGCATGTATCCCTCGAGTGCTTCAACTTTTGATCTTAAATCAACAACAGTGTCTCCAACTCCAACAATTCCAGGTTTTTTAATTCCAGTAATTACGTAGCCAATTTCTCCTGCTACTAAATTAGACTTTTCCTCCTCGTCCGGAGTGAATATTCCTACTTCGAGTGCTGTGAATTGAACACCAACTCCCGCAAATTTAACTTTGTCCCCTTTCTTTAATGACCCGTCTGTTATTCTTACAAACAAAACTATTCCTCTGTGATCCGAATATTGGAAATCAAAGATTAATGCTCTTAGATCATCTACCTCTTTTGAAGGAGCAGGAATTCTTTCAATAACAACATCCAATAATTCCTCTACCCCTTCACCAGTTTTTCCTGACGTTGCTAAAATATCTCCTTCATCAATCTCAAGAAGAAGTGCGAGTTCTGCCTTAATATCATCAACTCGTGCCAACGGTGAGTCTAATTTAGATAATACGGGAATAATAGTTAATCCTTGTTCCCGTGCCATTTGCAATACAGAGAGTGTTTGTGCTTGGACCCCCTGTGTTGCGTCTACCAGTAATACAACGCCCTCAACGGCTTTCAGAGCTCTTGAGACCTCATAGGAGAAGTCTATGTGCCCTGGAGTGTCTATTAGGTTAACAACGTGATCTTTCCAGAGCATTCGAACAGGCTGCATCTTAATTGTGATTCCCCGCTCCCTCTCAAGATCCATTCTATCTAACACCTGATCTTTCATTCTCCGCTCAGGAACCGTTCCCGTAACCTCAAGCATACGATCAGCAAGCGTACTTTTCCCGTGGTCTATGTGAGCAATAATGCTGAAGTTTCTAATTTTTTCCATTTTTGAATGTTGGGAAGTATCTCCAAATTTTATGATGCATTGCAATTGATACTTCTTTTATCTCTTTGTTGTTCAATACATGTAATACGCTAACCCCTGCTGTTACTCCAACTAGTGCCGCAATCATACCAATAGAGAATACTCCGACAAATGTATTTATATCCAAAAACCTAGCTAGAATCGAAAGTGTTTGGTGTGCAAAGAATCCAGCAACAACTGCCGCTGAAAAACTCTCGAAAAATGGTTTTCTCAATCTACTGGTTAATGTTCCGAAATCTCTTTCGAAAAGTGCGATGAACAGAAGGACATTGATCACTGAGAAAATAGCATAGGAAAGCGGAAGCATCAAAATTTCAGTTCCCGGTATTCCTTCAACGCGAAGTATGCTCTCCACAAAAAATCTCCACATCTCATTTTCAGCAAAGAGACGCAGTAATGCGTATGATCCAACAACTATTCCAATTGCGGTTGAAACGTTAATTAAGAGAGGTTTTCTAGTTTCTCCAGCGGCATAATATCCACGAAGGAACAATAGTGAAAGGGATTGTGCAATTAGAGAAACTACAAACAAGGCGAGTGCTGCTGCAGTTAGTCTTGTGTCGGCCCAGTTGAACTCTCCTGAACCTAGCACCACTCGTACAATGTGTGCTCTTAGAACTATCACTAAAACTGTTAGAGGAACCGCCCAGAAAATAATATGTCTTGAAGCCGTTACAATTTGTTCACAAAAATGCCTGGTTTCTCCTTTTGCAAAAAACCTAGAAAGAGTAGGAAACGCAGCCACCGAGTAGCTCGCCCCAATTATCGCAAGTGGCGCTGCCTGAAGATTGAAAGCAAAAGAAAATACTGAAATTGCACCACTTCCTAGGGCTCCTGCAATTACGATTAGTACAAGTAGCGCAATCTGATTTGCAGTGATCGAAAGAGTTCTTGGTACTGAAATTGAAGCAACCTTCCATAACTGTTTAATATCTAACTTGAAACTCATAGGTTTCAAATACCCAGATCGCACGATGAACGGAACTTGTATTATCATGTGCATAAACGCCCCTATCAAAACTCCGTACACTATTCCTTGAAGACCAAAGAATGGGTACAAGAAAACAATACCTAATATGATTCCAAGGTTATACAGAAGCGGCGCAAGTGCATAGAGAATATACCTTCCATTAACTTGCGTTACGCTCGCTAAGATTCCAGAAGCACCAAGAAGAATTGGTTGAAGTAGGAGTAACCTACTTAACGTTAACAGGGTGTTATTACTCTCGATGAGGGATGGGAAAAGTGCTCCTAAAATGAGCGGCATAAAAATCCATAAAGCAGCTGAGAAAACCAGCATTACTATAGAAAATCCAGTTAAGACATTTCCAAGCAACTTATGCTTACTTTCCTCGTCTTCCTTTTGAGTTAATAGTGGAACGAGTATAAAAACAGACACTAAAGATGCAACTGAAACGAAAATAACATCCGGTATTCTAAAGGCCGCATAGTATATATCAAGAAGATCCCCAGCCCCGAAAGATGAGGCTAAGAGTCTGTCTCGAACCAACCCTAAAAGAGTTGATAGTAATGTGAAGAAACCCAAAAGGTACGCGGTCTCATGAAGACCACGTACCTCCCCTTCTACAAATTTAAGAATCCTGTGCATTGGTTGCTAGCCTATCACAGCACACCTTATTTTGTAACTGGTGGTGTGCTTGCGCTAGTTTCTCCAATAGCGTCTTTAGCAGATTGCCCAGATTTAAGAGCCTCAAGTATGGCTGCTACTTCTACATTATCTGGATTCAACGTAACTATTCTTTGGAACACTGATATAGCTCCTTGAACGTCATCTGTCTCATCGTAGGCTAATCCTAGGAAATATAGTGCATTTGAGTAGTCTGGGTTAACAGTTACCGCTCTTTCCAGAACCGGTATTACTCTATCGTAATTTCCTACGCTATATTGCAATACTCCTAACTGGAATAGCAAACCTGCATTTCCTGGTCGTAATACTACAGCTGCCTCAGTTGCCTTAATGGCTTCAGCAGTATTATTCTCCTGAATTGAGATCTGAGAAAGAATGTAATACGCATCTGTGTAGTTACTCTTTAATTTAAGAGCCTCTTCTGCAAAAACACGAGATCCTTCTAGATCCTCCTGCCCAAAGGCAAGTTGAGAGATGCTAATTAAGATAGCTGGGTTTTTAGGATTTCGAGCTTGAGCTTCACGATACGCTGCAATAGCACTCTCGTAAGAACCTTCTATCTCAAGTGGTATTAACTGGGCATAAATATCTCCAAGTAATACCCAACCTCTGTAATCTGCCCTATCTGCAGCCACTACTTGTTGTGCTGAAGTAATAGTCCTTGCTAAAGTTTCTTGGAAACGAGTTCTTTGATCCTCAATATCTTCACTTTCTTCTTCTGCTAATATTGCAGAAAGTTGAGCAACTCCGATACTGGTTTTCAATTGAACTCCTCGTATTCCTGTTCCTAATACTGATATCTTATTAACTTTCTTTTCTGCTTTATCTAAGTCACCAGAGTTCGCAGTGGCAACTACTCCCGAAAGAAGAGATGTTACAGCTATACGATCTACGTGAATAAGGAGTGCTCCTGAAACAAGTACTACCATCATCACGATTGCACCGGTGTGTGCTAATCCAGAGGCATAACTTTGCTCTGCACTAACTTCTCTTGTTCTAATGACTCCTACAATTCTTGCAGCTGCAACCGCTACTCCTGTAAGCATAAATGTATAAGCGAGCATTACTGTTTGCGGAACATATACGATTGTAAGTATCCACAAGTACACAGCTCCAATGTATGAGGAAACTGTTATGTACATTAGCCCGGGTTGTACTATTCTCTTTGATAACACCTTGAATCCAAGATGTAAGAAAGCCGCAAAGAATAATAACCATATAACTCCTAATACAATTCCTCCTGTAACAAAGGCAGTTGGAATAAGTCCAACACCGAAGTTGAATTCTGAATTCCAGAAATTAGTTTCATTAATTCCCAATGGCTTGTGCTGTACCCATCCCTCTCTAAAGAGACTTGGGCCAATTCCTAGAAGAGCATCTTCTTGGAATACTCCTGATCCAATGGTAATTGTTCCTTCCCACGAAGGACGTACATCGAGGTACGATACGTCTAAGGCACTCGATACTTTAGATCCAATTGCAGCTCCTGCAACAAGAAATACTATGCTTAGTGCAATTATACTTACACTAGGAATTAACCTCTTGTAAGGCAAATTCGCCCTAAAGCTTCCGGTTTCTCTATCGTAAGATGAGTCTCCGAAGATGTATACGGAGAGTGCAAATGCGGCAAGAGCTAACGTTGCCCAAACTACCACCATATTAACCACTACAAGCAAGAATACTGACAATGCAATAATTGCGTAGAGCCCCATTCGTATCTTCCTAGAAGAAAACAAAGCAAGGCCTGAAAGTGAAGTTATTACTGCTAGCCCACTAAATACAGCTAGGTCATTCCAGCTTCCCAGAGTTGTAGCCGTTGAGTTAGATGAGAATATGCTTGGTAGCAAATTCTCTCCACCAACTAATATTCTAGCAATCTGAAAGACTGCGAGAATAACAAACGCGATCATAACTGCCTTTTGTAGACGTATGAAGTGTGCAACCTTACGAGTAGTTAATGCAACTGCGGCAAGTGCACCGACAAATGTGAACATTGAAATCACTGTATCGATTTCGTATCCGAACCCTATTAATGAACTTAAGACATTACTGGATAAAATCGCTGCGAGAAAATATCCAAGAATTAATAATACTGCTGTCCAGAATACGTGAGTGTCTGGAAACGAGGCGCGATGCTCTTTTAATCGAGCAACTAACCATAATAATAATGCGCCTAGCATTCCTAACGAAAGGATGGCCATTTTAGTCATTGCAAGTGGCATCCACGCTGAGGGGAGCACTGCAAGTGGCAATAAGAACGCAACAACATAAATGAGGTTGCGAGCTATCATATCTAAACGATATGTAGACTTATCCGACTGTTCTAATGTATCCATAAAATAAATACTAAATAATAATATCTAAATTATATCAGACCTAGAAAATACAAAAAGCCGTCCGTGAGGACGACTTTTTGATATTTTTGCTCGTGCCTATAAGCCGAATTCTGTCCACGAAATAAATCGTTGTGCAGACATTTATCTGGGATTGCTGTTACCAACAACCTCTTGCGGCACTCTTACAAAGTAAGCACGGCCTTGCACGCAGGTAGGAATTTTGCCGTTTCATTTTTATGTTTCCATAAAACTCACCCCGAAGGGGTCTTCGTATCTCTACTAAGACGTCTCTGCTCGCATCCCTAAGATTGCTCTCGACGGGCGTTACCCGCTACCCTTTAAATTACGTGTTCGGACTTTCCTCACCTTTCAGCGCGTCTGCCCGACACGAGCAATTGGATTATAACACTAATTAGTTGTTTGTAAATCGTCTCAGATCTTCTCCGAGTTTTTCTAACTCACCTTCTTCTAACTTATACTCTGAAAACGTCTCAAGATCTCCACTGTTCTCTATTGGTATAAGATGTACATGGATGTGATCAATGGACATGCCCTCAATCACAACTCCTATCCTCTTTTTTAATAAAACCTTTTTTAAAAGTAGAGCAACTTCTCTAGATGCAATCATTAGATCTACATAATTAGTTTCTGACATTGCAAATAATTCTTCCTGGTGCTTCCTTGGAATAACTAGAGTGTGGCCTTTTTTGTTAGGAGCCAGATCCAAAAAGGCTATGTGGTTATCATCTTTCCACCATATTTCATGATGTGGCTCGTTCTTGGAGATTACATTGCAGAATATGCAATCTGCCATACTAAATCTCAATCTCACAAAGCCCTCCAGCACATGCCAATTCCCTCTTAACATCAGTCTCATCTCTTTGCTCGTAAGTAAGGAGTTTCGAGTAATCAATATTTTCTACAGTTTTATAAAGCTTTTCGTAGGTTGCTTTGTTTATCTCTTCGTATGGCGCAAGTTGATATACATGATCATTCCTTGGAAGGAAGGCTAGCCCTCCTGCTATATCCCAGTTTTCGTAAACCCAGTTAGCAACTTGTATCCATTCGTCATTCCCAATTGAAATTGTTACTGAAGGGTTATGTTCTGTGTAATTAACCTTCACGTCCTTCCAGTGTTCAAGTTGATCGAGTGCAGATATATCATTCTTTAATATAGCTCCTTTTGGTGCCTTAACAGGAAATTCAAATACATAAGTGTTTGCGTCTTCCATAGTCTGTCCAACTTCTGGATGATATGGAACACCTTGGTCACGAAGCATTTTAAACAATGAGTCGGTGGATGAGATTCTAATTCGACGTATGTAATATTCTGAGTTTCGTGGGTGCATTCCGGAGGCACAGTCGAATGTTTGAGACACGGTTCCTGAAGGCTTTACACAAGTAGTTGCCGAAGATTGAGGAATTCCCAATTTCGCTGCATATTTCTTGTTTACCTTATTAACCTCAGCTTTAAGTTTTCTTAAAACTTCTGGCTTTCTCACAGTTGAACAATCCCATTGTCCTGTTAGAGAAACTCCAAGAAGTCTTTCTGCTTCACAGTTTTCCTTCCAGTTCTTTGATAGGTATCCGAAGTTTGAAAGTGATGATTGGTACGTTCCTAAAATTGTTGCAAGTCGTGCTTTTCGTAGAAGTGTTTTTTCACTATCTCCTTTACGACAAATTACTTCTGAAAGGTTACAGAACTGTTTTGATTGAAGGATTATCTCTCCACATGGATTTGTTCCAAGGTTTCCGATTTCTCCTGCCCAATCAATATTTTTATACTTCTTCTTTAATAGTTCAACTCTTCTTTCTGGAAGTGTTCCCATTAGGCTAAAGCGGTTAAATATTCCGCGCTCTCCAGTTTTACCTTTCATAAGAGTTACCCATTCGTCCATAAATTGCTCATTTGATGGCTTTTCGTCGTAGACTGCTGAGTTGTTTGCTATCGCACGGTGTGGGTCAGTCATGTAGAACTGTCCTTTCTTTGAGTCTCGTACCAGCTCGTCGTCCAAATCAGACAAACTAATCATCGCACTTCTTCTTACACCACCCGCTACAACACATTCTCCAATCTTACAAATGATGTCGTGTGCATCTAGGTTACGAAGCCTCCTTCCTTGGTGTGCCATTATTCTCTCTCGTGCAAAAACCAAAAGACTTTTTAATGGTTCAGGACCTGAACTTTTTCCTCCCATAACTGAAAGTCTTGCTCCTGCCGGACGAACTTCACTGAAATCAAATTTTATATCTTTTCCTGCGTACCATGTCTTTAATCCTAAAGTTAGTGCATCACACCATCCTTCTTTAGAATCTCCAACCATGTGAGTTTTAACCATCACGCCTGCTTGCTTTTTAATCAATGGAAGTTGTTGAATGTTCTGAGTCTCCACTGAATATCCTACTCCAGTTCCACACATAGACAGATACATGATTTCAGCAAAATCACTTAGTTTTGTCGGTGCTGTAAATGAGCAGTTATATGCACATACATTACACCTCCTCGCAGCCTCACCTGCAAATTGCATAAGACGCATACTTGGCATTATTTCCTGATTTAAAATTGCATCTTGTACTTCTTTGTATTCGCTTTCGTTAAGTTTCTTTCCTAGGTTCTCACGCATAAAAGACATGTACCTCGCAACAGTCTCAATCCATGTCTCCCTTCTTCCTTCGTCTTTTATCCATCGAGCGTATGATCGTAAATATACAAACTCCCCTAGTGGATTGTCTTTAAAATATTTCTTGCTCTCTGCCACGATCTTTTTAACGTGCTCAGGAACTTGAATTCCTTCTTGGAAACGTAATTTATTTCTTTCTGCTCTATAGATGATGTATCCCTTTGCAGTATTTACGTAATCAGAAAGAATTAATTGCTTTTCAACCTCATCTTGCATACCTTCAACACTTGGAATGAAGTCCTTGTGCTTTCTTGCAGTGCGTACCAAGTCACTAACAACCTTGTGTGCGATCATGGCGGATTCTTCAGAAGATCCTTCACCAGTTGCTGTCATTGCTTTTAGAATAGCTAGTTCGATCTTTGAAAAATCAAAGGGAACTACCTTCCCATTCCTCTTTCGAATGTTTGGGACGAACTTGTTGTATTTTCCAGAGACAGCTACTGCCTCCTTCTTTGTTGAAGATTTTCTTGCCATGCGCATTTGGTCTTAATAGTAATAGTTCTCAATATTTGAGATCTTATACTATTCTACATCCGTACAAAATTCTCCCAACAAAAAATCTGTGGA
This sequence comes from Candidatus Kaiserbacteria bacterium, assembly GCA_002401495.1. Next base: position 7,401 of record NVTG01000019.1, on the reverse strand, counting down.
TAGTAGAGAAGAATACAGAAAATAATTATGTCTAGAACTACAACCCAGTAACCCAGTCACCTATTTCTATGTTATATACTTCTGAAAATCCTGAATTTACCTCTAAAATATAGTAAGCATCACTCACCGGTTCATATATTTGCGGATACGAACTCGGATCTGCATTTTTCCAAGCGTCGACTATTTTTCCTTGACCATCTAGCCAATATATATCAAGAGAAAATTCCATTCCTCTCATCCATATTGGATATTTACCAGGCTCATCAAAAACAAATAGTAATCCTTCGTTTCTTGGAAGAGCATCTACTCCTGAAAGTCCATTTATTCTTTCTTCTTTCGTATCAGCCACATTTACCTTAATTCTAGTGCCGTCTACTTCGAGAATTTTTAGATATTGACCCGAAGGATCATAAGGAAGAACTGATCCCCCGAGAATTCCCATAGACAAGAGTCCGACTAAAACGGAGATCAAAAGTATCAGTCCTACCAACATAGGCTTGTCAGCGTCGTACATTACTACTAGTATAACGTACATATGGAATATCCAATACGAATAAATAGATTTTTGCTGTTAAAGCATTACTGTTCCCGGCGTGAGGCGGACCGTCTTATCGAACAAGGTAAAGTTACCGTTAACGGTGAGGTGGCAGTTCTGGGACAAAAAGTTACTGAGAGCGACTCAGTGGAAGTTGTTGGAATTAAAGAATACAAGTACTACATATTTAATAAGCCTCGTGGAATTGTTAGCCACAACCCTCAGGATGGTGAACAGAGTGTAGAAGACGTATCCGGACTAGAAGGAGTTTCCCCGGTAGGAAGATTAGACAAAGACTCACATGGTCTTATGCTCTTAACAAATGATGGAAGAATTGTTAACTCAATACTGAATCCAGAATATTCTCACGAAAGAGAATATGAAGTAGTTGTTGATAAGAACATAAAGGAATCTGATTTAAAGAAACTAACAAAAGGTGTAGACATAGAAGGATACGTAACCAAAGAAGCAAAGACTGAAAGGCTAGGTGAGGATTCCTTTTCATTAATACTTACCGAAGGAAAAAAGCATCAAATACGTAGAATGTGTGCAGCTCTTGGATATCAGGTTAAAAACCTAAAAAGAGTTAGGATGATGCATCTAAAATTAGACGTAGAGCAAGGTGAAAACCGCTCTCTAAGTAAAGAGGAAGTTGATAGCCTACTTACTCTTGCCGGTATCCCTATTTAAATCCAAACGGATACAATTCCAGCTATAACGAGTGTACTCACAAGCCAGTACCCTGCATTTATAACAAAGTATTTAAAACTTTTTTGCTCCCATAAAACAGGAGTGAGGAGAACCGGAACCATAAATCCAAGCCATATCCAAAAACCTAATTCCATAGCACCTCCTAAGTCTTTAACTCCCCAAACAAAGGTAAACTGTTGAATTACCCAAGAAAGTATTACCGCAGTAGAGAATCCAAGAAACGCCATAAGTGGCATCTTCTTCTTACTTTCTTCAACTTGTACTGGGTTTAGCCTGGCTAGTGCCATCCAAACTCTTCCAAAAACCATTGGTGAATACCAAATGAATCCTACTAAAACAGCTGATAATCCACCTGCTAGAATCGCCAAAATATTTGCATCAAATCCCATAAAAATATTATTAATATTAAGCTCCTAATGCATAGTACCAAAAAGCTGCTATTTCTCTAACAACAAAGAAAGACTCTCGTGAATACCTACCGTTTGCATAGAGACTATATTCAACTGAGTAGTCCTTTAACTTTCTTTGTTTTGCTAAAAGATTTATACGCGCTAAATGAAAATCGTTTGATACTAATACGTATGAACGATCATTATCTAGGTTCTGTATAGTTTGTCTCGTATTATTTCCCTCATAGTCTAACTCTATGTCTTCAAGTTCAACTTCTCGATTGTACGCAATATCTACCATCACATCCACTTCGTGTTTTCCGTAGACTGAATCTGCTCCTGAAAATATTAAGCAACTAACTCTTTCTTCGTTATATATATCTACCGCTGTATTTACCCTGTCGTTTAGCGCATCCGACGGAGTACCTCCCGGCCAAACAGCAGCACCGAACACTACGGCACAGTCATATGTCTCCGTACTCTTTTGTATTGAATAGAAAGAACCAAGGTAGGCAAAAGTACCTAGTCCCAATAAAATGGTCAATATAACTAAAACTCCTAGTATTTTGAAAATTAATTTAAACACTTATCTAAAGTGTAAACTATTTTTTAATTGGTGCAAAATTTCTTGCTCTCTCGGAAACTCTTTGTAACATTCTATTTCTTTGTTTTTCGGATGTTCTCTTAAACATTTCTGGAAAGATATCAAAAGATTTCAAATCAATTCCGCAGAATCCTAGAACCCCATACTTCCATCTCATAGAAGTTGCGATACGGAAAAGGAAATAGATTATCTTTGGTCCATCTGCTGTTGCAAAAATCCTCGCAGTTCGTCCTTCTAGAAGCTCGCTTCTAATTCCATTATCGTGATATTTGTACGCAAATCCAGATGTGAAGTTCTGATCTAAGAAATTCTTTAAAATGGCAGGTGGACCAAACCACCAAACAGGGAAAGCAAAAACTATTTCGTCAGCCCAGAGTATTTTATCTTGAATTATTTTCTGAGCAGGAGTTACTTTACAGTCTGTTTTTATATTTTCATAACACAGAAAGGGCTGTGCAAATCTCTTGTTGTATAGGTTCATTGTAAAAACCTCATTTCTCTTACTGGTCTCTTCTTTTACACTGGCATAGCGCTTGGCTATTTTATGTGTAAATCCCTTGCTTGCGGGATGGGCAGTTACAATGAGCACCTTCATGTAACTAAATTGTACTACAGCTTGATCACTTCTGAGCGTTCTAGCATGTGGGCAACTAAACTCTCTTTATCGTACTTTTCTTCAGCTTCGATTACATCCTTTAGTTTTGCTCTAGTTTCTGGGTGTTTTGGCATAAATACGGTGCATGTATCATCGTGTGGTAATACTGAAATATCGTGTGTATTTATTTCTCGAGAGCGATCTATAATTTCTCTTTTATTCATTCCTGCAAGAGGTCTTAATATTGGAAGACTGGTAGCTTGATCAACCACACCAATATTTTCTAATGTTTGTGAGGCAACTTGGCCAACTGCTTCTCCAGTTATAATTGCCTTTGCGTTATTTTTTAAAGCGTACTTTTCAGCAGCTTCCATCATCAATCTTCTGTAGAGAATAACTCGAAGTCTCTCGGGGGCCACAATTGCGATTTCTTTTTGAGCATCAAGCAGAGGGACCAAAACTAAAGTTATCGGGCCACACACTTCTTTTAAAACTTTTCCAAGTTCTTCAACTTTTTCCATTGCGGCCTTAGAAGTTTGCGGATATGAATGAAAGTGCATTAGTATTGGGCGCACTCCGCGAACTGCACACATGTGAGTGGCTACAGGTGAGTCAAACCCACCTGATAGTAATGCAATAGCGCGTCCTGAAGATCCTACAGGAAGTCCTGAAAGGCCTTGCTCCTTTACATAAATGTAGGAAACGTCTTCCAAGATTTCTATCCTTATATTTATATCCGAATTCTTTAGCTTTACTTCCTTTTTTCCGTCGAGTATTTTCCAAACAGCGTCCCCTGCTAAAATATTCATTTCGTTTGAAGTTAATTCAAACTTCTTGTTCACTCTACTGGTTGTTATCCGAAACGTATTAAAATCCTCCTCTATATGTTGTGCGACATGACGTACCCCTTCCAGAATACTTTCTTTATTAGGCTCTACACTTATTCCTAGTCCGAAAACTACTACTCCGGGAGTAGAGCTCAGTATCTTTTTTAACTCCTCTATGTGTGAGCCATCTAGTTTTTCGATCAGAAGTCTCCCCCATTTTCTAGATACTATAAAAGGTATCTGTTTGTCAGAAATTTTTTGTTCAAGGTTGCTAACTAAAGCGCCTTCAAACATCTTACGATTGGCTCCCTTTAGAGCGATTTCATCGTAGTGAACTACGGCTACGTTTTCCATAAAAATACTTTAATCTAATTTTTGTTCTTTGTGAAGGAGAATCAGTGCTAGAGCTATACCTAATATACTTATATCCCTGAAGATAACGTCCATCTGACTAAGGTTTAGTACAACTATTAATAGTAGGTATATTGCAGCTACTATACTTGGATAGAGTATTTTTCTACCAAAGATGATTGAAAGTCCTATTATTATCTCCGTTGCACCAAATATGTGTAGCATTAACATCCCATGGGGTCCTGCCAAATCAAGCATAAACGCTGGAAAGTACCCGATCCAAGCATATGGATTAAACCAAGCTGAAACCGCCGGGTATATAAAGGAAAAGGCTAAACTAAAACGAAGTACCCTTTCAAGATTAGTTCCGTGCATTTTATTCTACTGTTATAACACCACCGTCTCTTGCTTTTGCATGGTTGTGATAACTCCACTTACCTACTTCATCAAATGTAAATTCCCAGAATTCTGCAGCAACTAATATTCGGCAAGTATCAAACGAACTCCCAAGACAGTCTCCTTCTGACTTCTTTGGGTAGTTAGTGTGAGTTGGGTGACTATTGCTTCCTACCCAAACCCCATTAGTTGATTGATCTACAAACCTTACGGTGTCACCTTTGTTTATCGTTATATCACTGTTATCAAACCCATCATCTGTGTAAGTAATTAACGCGTGGAAGATTGGATCTCCCATTGGCTCCTCTTCAATTGTTCCATCTTCCATAACCATAGGTTCATTTACTGGAACTTCTTCTACTACATCTTTAGAGGGACCGAAGATAACCCAACCTCCCCATACTAAAGCTACTGCTATTATCAACAATACTAATGATTTCATAATTAATTCTTCATATTAACGTCCCTTTGCGGGTACGGAATTTCAATGTTGTTCTCTGCAAACCTTGAGTGTATAGCGCCTCTTAATTCACTAGCTGTTCCAAAAACGTCCAGTGGACTTCTAACGCGACAGGAAAGTACAAAATCAAGTGAGGAGTCTCCAAAGTCTGTGAAAGAAACTGATGGTGCTGGCTCTTCAATAACAGTTTCGTTTCCTTTTGCAATATCTAGAAGAATCTCTTCAACTTTCGCTAAATCAGTTCCGTAGGCTACTCCAACTTCAACTTTCACTCTTCCAGTATCAGGTCCAGTTGATTTATTTATCAATGCTTCATTTGCAATAATGCCATTAGGAACAGTTACCTCTTCATCATTAAATGTTCGTATTCTTGTACTTCTTAGTCCTACTGCACTTACTATTCCGGTAATTCCTGATCCTAGTACAACAAGGTCCCCAATGGAGTATGGTTTGTCAGCTAAAATGAATGCTCCTGAAATTAGGTTTGAAAGAGTGTCTTTGGCAGCAAAACCAATTGCAATACCCAAAATCCCAGCGCTCGCCAACCAGGCAGTTACATCAATTCCCCATACTAAGAACATTGCGTAGAGTGCGGCAAGGATGATAACCATCAAAACTAGGTTGTTAAACAAAGGAAGTGTCTGGTCGTTTATAGATTTAACCCTATCGTGCTCTGATGCTCCTTCTAGAAGAACTTTTGCAACTCTAAGTATTCCTTTCGAGATCACTAGTACAAAAAGTGTTTTTGTTATCAATACTGAATACGCGGGTAGGCTAAGTATAGGAAGTGCTACGAGAACACCTATTAATAGGACAATATTAAAGACTGGCTTATTTAATGCTGCAATTAACTTATCATCAACGTCTGTTTCTGTTTTTCTTGTTAGGAACTTAACTACTCCTGCAACAAAAGGCAAAACTATCAATGCTGCGAAAAATGCTACTCCCATAACAGCTAGCGCTTGAATATATTCATTTGAAGTTAAAATGTATTGTGTAAATTCGTTCATAGAAAAAATTCTACCACGGGGTACAATATTATGTAATGAAAAGACTTTTTCTTGTTCTTCTGTTTTTCCCTTTAGGAGTCTCCGCCGCATTAAACGCTGGTGTAGTTGAAGGTGTTTGGTTTTCTACTCCAACTCCGTCTGAGGGTGAGAGTGTTCGTATATTTACCGCCATTCAAAACCAAAGTGATCAAACTATTACAGGAAGTGTTTCCTTTTTAGTTAATTCAGAAATTGTTGGCTCAACTGACTTTTTTGTTACTAAAAACAATGTTGTTCCGGTTTCAGTAGAATATGTCTTCACAGGAGGAAATCATGACGTTAGTGCATACATTACATCCGTTAAAGAACAGAGTGTTACCTATACCACCCTTTCTGATACTTCAGTTTCTGTTGCTCGTAAAGAGAAGAAAGCTTTAGCACTTCCAACAAACATACCTGAGGTTATAGAAACCATTAAGGAGAAGGCGGTTACTGGAGTAAATCCTTTTGTTGAATCTGTTGTTGAAAAATTAGAAGACACTAGAGACAAGATACTTCCTTTAGAAATTGAAGAGGAGTCGGCGGCAAAAGAGTTGGTTGAAACTGTAAAGGTTGTGTCTTCAATAGAAGGTTTAGAAATTTGGAAGAAGGCCGGAGTTATTGGCCTTACAATTCTTTCGTTCTTAGTACGAATGTGGTTTGTGTTTGTAATCCTCTTTGTTGCGTTTGTATTTTGGCGGGGGGTTAGAGGAAGGAGGGTGCGGTAGTGCGAGGTTATTGAGAGAAGGATCTTTGGGCGCCCACGCTTTTTGGATTCTACATTAAAGCTAGAACATATAAAAAGCTCGGAGTCCACCACACCTTTTTAGTTAATACCTTATCATTATTTACCCAATAGTGTCATAGATTTATTTTATCACTCTTTTAACAATTTCTCTAAACTTTGTCTTTTTTCTGTAAAAACTAAATACCTCCCAATCAACTAAATCTTCGTCTGATAGATTGCCATTTTTAATTAGTCTTCTCAAACGTGAATAGAATTCCTCATCCTCATCTCTCAGTGCTGCCAAACATAATGCAATGTTAGGATCTTCTACACTCCAATCTTCTTTGATTAATACTTTTTCAATATGTGATTTGGATTTCCCTTGTTTTTTCAAACCAACACAAAAATTTATAATCATCATCTTTCTGTTCATATCATCTAGCCCAATACTATTTGCAGTATTATAGAGCTCCTTTAGAAAAGTATATTTTTCTTTCTTTACCAACTCGTGCATCACATCATTTAGAACAAAGTCACGAGTAGTTAGCTTCTCTTTAGTTTGATTTATTTGTGTTGCTTGTAGAAGATAGCTGCCAACATAAAAAATTAAAGATAGCGAATCTTTGAGATAGTGCTTACATATAGGAATGTTGTCACCTTCTTTCATCTTTTTTATACCGTACTTCCTTACATACTCTTTGTCTGCTCTAGATGAATTATGAACAATAAGATTTCGTGTTTTTATAAGCTTATTTAGCTCAAATAAATGATCTTCGTT